>JAZDLZ010001072.1:0-3349 GCA_043801535.1 Pseudomonadota bacterium | reverse complement strand
TGCTTCTCGTCGACGACGAGCCTGATTTTGTGTCGGCCTTGGCAGAACGCTTGCGACGTCGTGGCTTCCAGGCCGTTGTCGCCGCTGACGGAGAGGAGGCCCTGGCGATTGTCGCCGAGAGCGAGCCGCTGGATGCAGTCGTCCTTGACATTCGTCTCCCCTGCCTCGACGGTATCGCCGTGCTCAAGAGGATCAAGGCAGAGCTCCCAGACACCGAGGTCATCCTGCTCACCGGTCATGCCTCGGCAGGATCGGGCATCGACGGGATGCGGCTCGGAGCATTCGACTACTTGACGAAGCCAGTAGAGCTCGACGATCTGGTCGAGAGGTTGACTGCAGCCTGTGGGTGCTGCCGTTCTTCGAGGAGCAGCAAAGCCTAGAGCACTAGAGCACTAGAGCACCGAACCGATCGGTGCTCTAAAGCCGTTCGTCCAAGCGTGCCAGGATGTCGTCTACTGCTGCGGAGGGGTCGACGACAAAGAGCAAGTCGTCGGCGCCGACGATGGATGCAACTGGGGCGTAGAATGCCACCTCGGTTTGTGGCACCAGCACGGCGACTACTTGCTGCTCACAGCGGGCAATGGCAGCAGTCAGCTCGTCGGGCGGAGGCAATGGCAGAACTTGGTATCCTGCCTTGGCGATAGCAGAGCTGCAACGAGCGTCCCCGACTATCACCACTGTGTCATGTCGCCTGCCAAGGCGCATGAGGTACCGCGAGAGCTCGTCGGCGAATCCTGGTGGGGCATCGGTGATTGCGAGTCCGGCACCAGGCCGGCGACCGAGCGTTCTGGCAGCCTCTTCCCCGAGAATATGAGCCACCTCTGCCTTGATCCGGAATGCCCCCGCCCCGGGCAGGCATATCTCGATTGTCACCTCTTGCCGAGGAGACAGGGACTGGGCACCAGCGACAAAGAGACCGCCCCTGCTCAGATTCTCCGCGTACTCCTCGACGAAATCCATGGCCGAGCCGTAGCGTACCTGGAGGTGCACCTTGTAGCGTTGATCCCGTGAAGGCGGGTTCTGGCTCACAAAGATATCCTACCCCTAGCGCGGCTCGCGCCGCAACCATACGCTAGCGGACTCTCGGTTGATCGTTGCGGGAATCCTGCTAGATCGTCCGCCCATGAAAACATCCACCGACTCGCGCGCAAGCTTGCAAGGCCACCGACACCGACACCGACCCGTACCAGATAGTTTTCCGCCGGCCACGGCTGGAGCGTGTCTACTCTCCGAGCGTTGCCGAGTATCCGTTGCCGGACGCCTGCTGCCGGTGCTGTTGCTTCTGGTCGGGTTTTCGCTGGCATTCGCTTCTTGCCAGATGGCGGGCGATCTTGCCGCCGGCGGCACCGGCGACATCTCGAACGCTGCCGCCGAACGTAGTAGTGCTACCGCCGCGCTCGTCACCACCTGCGGTGATGGCGCGCTCACACCTGCCGGTCAGCTCGGGATAGTCCGTGAACCGTATGTACAGCAAGTGACCGATCGGTCGGCGCTCATCGTCTGGACCTCTTCGTCGGTCCTGGCCGGGAATGGGATGACCGTGGAGGTCACGACCGCTGCTGGCGAGCCACTTCGCTCAGCGGTTGCCAGTGTCGACGACTCTGCGGCTCCGGAGGGTGCCATCCAGCTCGTTGCTCGCGTCGAGGGGCTCGTGCCAGCAACCACCTATTGCTACCAGATAAGGGAAGGAAACGAGCCTCTGGTGGCCAGTGCCGGCTTTCGTACTGCGCCTGACACGGGCGGCGGCGCGCCTGTTCGTTTCGTTGCATTCGGTGATTCCGGTTGGGAAGGCCCAGATCAGCTCGCCGTTCTGGCGCAGATCGAAACGGTGCCGTTCGACCTGATTCTACACACCGGCGATGTCTCGCAGGGAGAAGGCACGCGTCAAGAGCTCGAGGATTTCTTTTTTGCCGTCTACGTCGATCTCCTCCACAGCTTTCCCGTGTTTCCCGCGATAGGCGGTCACGATTACCGGACCGAGGACGGGGCGCCCTTCCTCGAGGCGTTCGTCCTCCCCGAGAACGGTGCGCCCAATGGAACGGAACACTGGTATTCTTACGATTGGGGAAACGTCCATTTCGTTGTCTTCGATACCCAGAGATGGGGCTCGGAGCAGATGGCCTGGCTCGAGGCAGACTTGGCTGCCAATGAGTTACCGTGGATCGTCGCGTATGGACACGAGCCACCGTATTCTTCGGGACAGCACGGCTCGACGATTGACATCCAACGGCGCTTTTCTCCCATATTCGAGAAGCACCAGGTAGCGTTAGTGTTGTCGGGACACGATCACGACTACGAGCGCACCAATCCAATTGGCGGTGTCACCTACGTCGTGACCGGAGGCGGCGGTCGTGGCACTCGTCCAGTCGGCACATCGGCGTTCACCGCCTACAGCGAAGCGGTCCTTCATTTCGTGTACGTTGTCGTCGAAGGAGACACCCTCGTGCTACACGCCATCGACGGTGTTGGCCGGGAGTTCGACTCGGCGCTGATTCACCGGCCGATGAAGGCTGGCGTTGGATCGACAGAACTGCGCGAGTAACGCGCGGCAAGGGGGAGGCTCGTCGGGCTTTGCCCGGCGAGGGGGGACGGACGGGAAGGTCCCCCCCTGAAAGTAGCGGCGAGAGCGCTAGCGCAGCAACGACAGGCCAACCGATGGTAGCTGGTTGGCCTGAGCCAGAACCGAGACGCCGGCCTGCATCAGGATCTGGTTCCTGGTGAAGTCGGAGGTTTCCGAGGAAACGTCGACGTCACGGATGCGGGAGTTCGCTGCCATCATGTTCTCGCGCTGGGAGGCGAGGTTGTCGATCGTGATTGTGAGTCTGTTCTGCGCGGCTCCGAGCTTGGCGCGGGCGCTGGAAATGTCCTTGATTGCCATGTCGATCATGCTGATCGCATTGACCGCGGTGGTAAAGGCGGCGACCGAGCACTGATTGAGAGTCGTGATTCCACCGGTGTTGCTGCCAAGTGCAGTGAGGGTAGCGGCAGCGACACTGACACTGATCGCGTTGGTGGCCGACGTTGCCGCGCTGCCAACCCAGAACTTGAAGCTATTGTTGCTGTTCAGCAGCGAAGTGCCGTTGAAGTCGGTTACCTTGGCAATACGATCGATTTCGCTCTTCAGGGCGCCGAACTCGCTGTTGAGGTAGCTGCGAGTGGTGGTGTCCTGAGTGCCGTTGGCCGATTGCACTGCCAGCTCGCGCATGCGGATAAGGACGCCGTGAATTTCGTTCAATGCGCCCTCGGCCACCTGGATCATGGAAACGCCATCCTGGGCGTTCCGTTGCGCCTGCCCGAGCCCGCGGATCTGAGCCTTCAAGCCTTCGCTGATTGCCAGACCTGCGGCGTC
>JAZDLZ010001058.1:0-2271 GCA_043801535.1 Pseudomonadota bacterium | reverse complement strand
TGCCACGCCGAGTGCCTTGGTAGCCGAATGGCAAAAGATTCGAGGATGTCGAGGATAGTACGCGAGCAGTCGCGCCCGCCGTTCTGGTCGCCAAAGCCGAAGGGAAGACCGAGAGCACGCCATGCTTCCTCGAGGAGCATCCGGCGGGTGAGAGGCCTTCGGGTGGAGGTGAGGCCATCGGACGGAGGTATCTCGAGGTGGTGAAGGCCGGTACTGGTGGCGAAGACAACGCTGTTCTTTGCGCTCGGAACGAGCGTTCCGGCTGGCAGCGTCGCGCTTGACGAGTCGCCGGCACGGAGGACCGCCTGGCTTGCCAGCCTCGAGTAGGGACCAGCGAGGAATGGCGCGGCTGCCTCTGGTGGGATTGCCAGCGCAAGAGAGGTACTCTTGTCTATCCAGCCGATGCCAAAGCGGGTACGGACCAACACCATGCCGTTCGGCCATTCAGCCAGTGGTTGTAGAGCCTCCTGGGGTCGAACGCTGCCGCAGCTATTGCGGTCGATGCTCGGATCGAGGCCATTCTCTTCTCGTGCTTGGAGTACCAGCGCAAAGGGTGCGCAGCGAACCTGGATCGGCGCCACAGCGATTCGGAACGCGGGACGGGTTTCGGTGATGCTTGCGCGTTGGGCAAGAGCCGAGTCCTCTTCCCGTGAGAGTGCCTGATGCCCTGGCAGAACGAGTGAACCGCTCTCGAGCTGAGAGCGAATCGACGAGACTCGTTCGGCCACCGTAGCGACGATCTGCTGGGGATCGATCGGAGAACGAAGATCGATTTGTGGCTTGATTGGAGGGCGCGATACGCCGAGAGAGGCATTGAGGTCGGCAATCTCGTCGGACGAAAGCAGGACCTCGTCGAGATCGTGCTTCCGTCCTGTCCATTCGAGCCAGCGTTCGAGGCTGAGATGCTTGGCTTCGATGCCGGAAAGCGGATCGGGAGCGATGGTTCGTCGCGGACAGCGCGAGTCCGAGCGCTTTTCGGTGGCTGGCACTGCGTCGTCGTCGTCGAGACTTGTGCGGCTGCACGCCGCGAGCGCGGCCACGGCGCCAAGGCCAAGCCAACACACCAGGTGTTTGAGGGGCAATTGCTGCGCCTGGATCATCTGCCGCTGTCCTCGCGGCAGAGTGGACAGTCGATGGCATCCAGGACAGCGAGGTCGCGCCGGCGGTTGTATTTTTGGATTGCGGTTCGCAGATCGCCGCTGCAGCGATCGCAGCCAGCGGGAGCCTGGCGGGGTGAAAGGGATTCGTCGCTGAGACCGACGAGTAGCTCACCGAGTTGGTGAGTCTTGCGGAGCACTTCCACGACCGACCAGAGGCTTGGTGGCCGGTAGTCGCCTGCGAGATACGCCCTTTCGAGGGCGCTGCCCGGCGCCACGAACACTGGCTGCAGCGCAACGCGGGCGGTCACCCCGTGGGCGGCTGCCACGTCGAAGACGTAGCTCACGGTCGATACTGCGTCGGCGATCGCCGTCCTTTCGTCGAGACCAAGCGGTTTGACGAGCACGTAGGCGAGAAGGCGGGTGCTGGATGCGGCGATGACAGCCACGGCCCGAGTGAAATCGGCGCGAGTGAATCCCTTGTTGATCAGTGCTTCGCGCACGTGGTCGTTTGCTGACTCCAGGCCGATGCCGATCTCGAGCTCGCGAGCGCCAAGCAGGAGTCGGAGTGAGGCGAGCTTGGCCGCGGATATGTACTCTGGTCGTGATTCGACGACGACTCGCCGGATTGGCAAGCTGGCAAGACGACGGAAGCAATGCTCCCGAACGGGCGGCGGAATCTCGACGTCGGATAGAAAGGACCCCGAATTGTAGATGTCGATCTCGGCTACCCCGTCGATGTTCTCTTGACGGTCCAGGACGTAGTCGATTTGCGCGATCAAATCGCTGGTGGCAACCGTTGCGCCGCCCGTCGACAGGCCGAGAAAGCCGCAGTTGGTGCAGCCACCGTGCGGCTGGCGTGCCCAGGCGCATCCGATGGCGCGCAGGACGACAATCAGGCGAGTGGCAGGCTGGCCGTCGATGCTTGCTGGAGCTCGCTCTACGTGAGCTGGACGTTTTTCCATGCCGCCGTCACCGTTGTTGAACCAGGTAGGGACCGATAGCCAGCGCATCGATGCCTGAGCTGGCGAACGTACGCAGCGCATCGTCGGGGCTGCACACGATGGGCTCGTTGATGTTGAAGGAAGTATTCAGCACGACGCCGAGTCCACGGCGAGCGCGGATCTCCTCGAGAAGCTGCGAATAGAGAGGGTTCGCGAGCTGGTCGACCAGG
>JAZDLZ010000356.1:0-6835 GCA_043801535.1 Pseudomonadota bacterium | reverse complement strand
TCGCCAAGTAAGCGGCTCGAATCATCCCACAAGGAGGGGAAGGTGACTCAGGAAGATACCGGGCTCATCGTCAATCCACAGCAGGCCGTGGAATCTGTGCCCAAGGTCGCGCGAGCAGTTCGGTTGTATCGGGAGATGGCGGAATCTGAGCAGACTCATCGGTTGGCTGGGGACGTCCTCAGAGAAACCTGGGTGCGGGCTTGTGGTCGAGCCGCTATCGCCATGAAGGAGGAGTTATCTGGCTGTGGGAATGCTGAGGCCGGTGCCAGGATTAGTGCTCGGGCCATGGATGATCCTGATTACAAGGCGGCGATGATCCGCTGCCAGGAGACGTCCGGGGCACATCTTCTGAAGGCGGCTGAGGTCAATGCCGCCAAGATCGACGGCACTATCTACGATTTGGAGTAGTCAAGGTCTGGGGTGCGGCAAAAACGCTGACCTGCGCGAAGCAGGGGAGTCTAAGGCCAGCCGAAGCCGTCCTAGTGCAAGGCAGATGCCAACTGCTGACGGCCGAATCGACTTCGCTAAAGCTGGTCCCCCGGCACAATGTCCAATAGGGGAGGATATATGACGCTCTATCAGGTAGAGCAACTGATGTTGCACTTGGACCGGATCGAGGGGCTGCTGCAACGGTTGGTAGACGAGGTATCGAAGCCGCCACCGCCACAGCCGGACTTCGATGAGATGCTAACAGAGATGTTGGCAAAGGCGAAGGCTTCACACCTCGAGATTGCCGAGGAAATCGATGAGAGGCGCGAACGTGAGCACCAACTGAAGCAGATGCACGGCGCTCCATTGTCATAAGGAGGGTGATCGAGGATTGATGATGGTCGCGCACACGACGGCTCTGACACCGCGGGAATGGCAGGTGCTCGAGTTGATCGCTCAAGGTCACCAACTGCCCGGGGTAGCATATGAGCTAACCATCTCCTACTGCACGGCTCGCGCTCACGCACACAACATCAGGGAGAAGTTGCACGCTACCACGGTGGCGCACGCGGTATTTATTGCCTTCGTGGACACAAATAGCACGTTTGGCGTATAGCGGCCAGTCAGGCCATAAGGTAAGATGCTAGATGTAGGAGTATCTTTCCCTATCGGCACTCGCTATGTTCGGAGGCAGGCAATGCCGGCGCCGTGGCTGGTAGAAGCGAGGCTAGCATCCTGGCAGACTATCCTGACGCACAAGCACTCACACGAGTTGCCGGCGTGTCTGGAGCAGTACCGGGCGGGGCTGCTGTTTGCGCGTTGGCTCGTGTTTCTTGGCTACTTGTCAGACTGGGATGAATTGACTGACTCCGTGCGCGCTGGGCGTGTCACGACGGATGCAGGGTGAGGCGCTGATCCATGCGAGAGACGTCGAGAGCTCAGCAGGCGTGGCTCGACTACCTCGCGATGGGCGGGGGCCGGAGCCTTGAAAAGCTCCTCGCACTGTACCAGAGCGGCACCAGAGTGGCCCCAACAGTGCGTCTCCGCAGCCTGAAGAGTTGGTCGGCGGCCTTCGGTTGGCAGGCACGACTCGCCGACGTCGCTGGCGAGGAACGCCAGGCAATCGTCGCCCAGGGCATCGCGGCACGTCAGAATCGGGTCGATGCCTACGGCGATCGCTGGGCGCGGATGCGTCAGGTGATCGCCGAACGGGGTGCCGACAGTGAGATGGCCGAGGTTCCCGGCGGCAAGACCGGCCTGCTCGTCCGGACCTTCAGAACCATCGGCGGGCGCAGTGACCCGCAGACCGTCGAGGAGTTTGCGGTAGACACCGGGCTTCTCAAGGAACTCCGTGAGATCGAGAAGCAGGCTGCCGAAGATATGGGCCAATGGACTGAGAAACTCGAGCATTCCGGCCCGAACGGCAAGGAGATTGTCTTTCGTGTCACCTACGGCGACCCGGCAGAGACCCGAGAGGATCGAGATACCAGTCCGCCTACATCGCCCTCACCTGAAGCAAGCTGAGTTCCGGACGAGCAAGGCCAAGCGTCGGGTTATAGTGGCAGGGCGCCGGGCTGGCAAGACGACTGGCGTCTCTGACATCGCCGTGGAAGCCGCCCTCCTAGGCCGCCGCGTCCTCGAAGCCGCACCCACCGCCGACCAGACTGGCGCATTCTGGGATTCCGTCAAGCACGCCCTGGCTGAGCCCATCGCCAAGGGCTACGTCTACAAGAACGAGACCGACCGTCTGGTTGAACTTCCCACAGGCGGGCGCATCCGAGCCAAGACAGCCTGGGATGCCGACTCGCTGCGTGGCGACTATGCCGACCTTCTCATCCTCGACGAGTACAGTCTGATGGATCCCTCGGCCTGGCTGGAGGTCGGGGCTCCGATGCTGCTCGACAATGACGGCGATGCCGTCTTCATCTTCACCCCCAAGCGTCGCAACCACGCCTTCCAACTCTACCAGCAGGCGGTACAGAACACTACCGGACGCTGGGCCGCGTTTCACTTCAGCAGCCACGACAACCCCTATCTCTCACAGGCCGCCCTGGCTGAGATCACCCAGGACATGACCGACGATGCTTACCGGCAGGAGATTCTAGCCGAGTTCCTTGAGAACCAGGGCCAGGTGTTCCGCAACATCGCCGCCTGCCTGATGGCTCCCCGGGACACCACGCCTGAGCAGCATAAGGGGCACCGGCTGGCGATGGGCGTGGACTGGGGCAAGGAGCGGGATTCGACCGCCATTTCAGTCTTCTGTGCGACCTGCCACGCTGAGGTGGTACGGGATAGGTTCAACCAGATCGACTACGTTCTGCAACGAGCCCGCCTGCGTGCCCTCTGGGAGCGGTGGCCGGCGAGGCCGATCCTGGCCGAAGCAAACTCGATGGGCACTCCGATCATCGAGGTGCTACAGCGTGAGGGCCTGCCAGTCAAGCCTTTCGAGACGACGGCGACCAGCAAGCCGCCGCTGATCGAGTCGCTGGTGCTCGCCTTTGAGCGGGTAGAGGGTCAGTGGCAGGCCGATCCTGTCTGGACATCGGAACTCGAATCCTACGAGCGTAAGGTGTCGGCTCAGACGGGACGCTCATCCTATTCGGCACCCGAGGGCTGCCATGATGACACGGTGATAGCCAGGGCACTCGCTTGGCAGGCGAGTCATCGCTTCGGCGATCCCTTCGCTCACGTCAAACTACCTGGGGAGGTGCATCCGTGAACCTGATCCAGCGTCTAGCTACGCGCCTCTCCGGCTTTGCCGGCAAGGCTGAATCCAGAACTCGCGGCCTCACGTTCATCGCAAATTGGTTGGCCGGAATACTCTGGAATCTCGACGACACCTGGCACACCCTTGTCTCACAGACCTATGGTAGAAACCCCGTCGCCTACAACTGCGTGCGTTTGCTGTCGCAGTCCATCCCCGAGGCCCGGCTGACTGCCTATCAGGGCGAGGGTGACAAGCGCAAGGAGTTGCCCTCCGATCACCCGCTGCGTCTGCTGTTCAAGCAGCCCAATGAGTTGATGACCAGATTCGAGATGGACGAGTTAACGACGATCCAGATGAGTGTCGTCGGGCGCAGCGTCTGGTGGAAAGAGCGCTCAGTCGGCGGCGCACCGATCGCGCTCTGGCCGCTGCGTCCCGATCGGGTCGGGCCAGCCTACAGCGTGAGCGATAGGCCAGGCGAGCACGTCCTGGCGGGCTGGGCCTACCAGGAACCCGACATGAGCATCCCGAAGTTCATCCCGCGTCGGGACGCGATCTCATTCAACTTCCCGGATCCCGATGGGGAGTCCGGCGGAATGGTCGAGGGGTTCGGTCCTCTCTCAGCCGTCCGCTCGCAGATAGCTGCCGACAACAAGGCCACTGACCACGTCGGCGCTCTCCTGGCGAACTACGCACAGCCCGGAGTCGTGATCGAGATACAAGACGGCGGCTTGGATGAGACTGAGATCAATCTCATGAAGGCCAAGTTCCGTCAGGAGTTCGGCTCTGACAATCTCGGGAGAGTAGGCGTAGTCCAGGCCGGGGCTAAGATAACGCCACTTGGCTTTACACTACAACAACTGGAGTTCCCTGAGCTCAGGGCAAACGCCGAGGCTCGCATCTGCGGAGCGCTGGGCGTGCCGGCCATCCTGGCGGGCGTGAAGGTCGGACTCACCGAGTCCAACCAGCGTGCGACGACGCAGGAACTGCGCGCCTTCTTCGCCGAGACGACGCTCTCCTGGTACTGGCGCCGTTATGCCGACCAGTTCACCAACGACCTGGCACCCGACTTCGGCGAGGACATCACCTGCGAGTATGACACCAGCAAGGTCAGGGCGCTGGCGGGTCAGAAGCTAGAGGCGCTGACACCGATCAAAGAGGCATGGGCGAACGGCGGGGCTATGCGGAACGAGTACCGGAACGCTCTCGGTCTCGATCTGCTAGACCCCGAAATGGGTGAAGTGCTGTTTGTACCGAGCAGCGGGACGGTGCTGCCGGCTACTGAGAAGGCAAGGGCGGCTATCCAGAAGCGCCAGGAACAAGAGCAGGCGGCGCTCGCAGAGCAGCAGGCTGAGGCCCGGCAGGCGGAACTGGACCAGCGGGCGGAGATGGCGAAGCTGAACCCGCCACCGGAGGTGCTGCAACTGCCGCCAGGCGAGCAGCCGAAGCAACTGACGGCGGGGCAGCCTGAGCCAGTGGCCGTCGGAGCGAATGGACGCCAGGCGGCGCAGGGGCAGCCTGCACAGGTGCCGCCAGCCCGCAAGGCAGGCGACATCGTGGTCATCCCGCTAGACGAGGAACTGGCGGCGGCGCTGGGCGTGCCGGCCACGGGCTATCTGGTGGCGAGCGATGGGCAGAATGCCGACTGAGTGTCCATTCAGCAAGGGGGAAGGCAGATAGTGCACACTTTGGAATCTCTGACGACGCAATACCAATTGCTGCCGGACCTGAGCGACGAAGACTATCAAGCACTGAAGGCAGACATCGCCGAGCGCGGAGTGCTTGTCCCTATTGAGGTGGATGAGCAGGGCAACGTGCTAGATGGGCATCATAGGCAGCGAGCATGGCGGGAGTTGAAGGCGGAGGGCGTTCGGGTCGGCGACCTGCCCCGGCAGGTTCGGGGCGGATGGTCGGAGGCCGAAAAGCGCAACCACGTCCGGGCATTGAATCTGCTCCGGCGGCACCTGACGAGGGAGCAACTGCACGAGCAGATAGTGGCGATGCGCGAGGACGGGGCCTCGACACCCGAGATTGCGAGGGCAACGGGAATCAGCGATGAGACCGTCCGCCAGGCACTCAGCCGGGCTGATTCCAATAACTTGGAATCAGGCGGTCTACTAATAGCGAATACGCGGGGCCAGAAGCGCCCGGCCCGGTATGCGCCCCGCAAGGTTAGGACTATCTTCGTCACTACCGAGCGTGACCAGCAGAAGGCGCTGGGCCTGCTCGGCAAGTTGAACGGCAGCACGCCTGACAAGCCCCTGACCCTGCGAGAGGCTACTCACCTGGCTAAGCATCTTCCGGCCAATCTACCGGCCCCAGAAACGGGAAATCTCCCGGCTGTCATTGAGATGCAGTCGGCAAGGCTGTACGCCGGCGACTTCCAGAATGTCCTCTGTGAAGTCCCTGATGCATCAGTTGATCTGATCTTCACTGACCCGCCTTACATCAAGGCATTCCTGCCTCAGTGGTCTGATCTATCCGCGCTGGCTGCACGGGTTCTCAAACCTACCGGGATGCTCATTGCCTACTCGGGGCAGGCGTACCTGCCGGAGGTGATGGGGCGACTCGCTGAGCACCTTCAATACTGGTGGCTTGGTGCTGTCTTCCATGGCGGTGCCTCAGAGATCATCCTGGCTGACTATCCGGTTCGTAAGGTCGTCAATCTGTGTAAGCCTCTTCTCTTCTACGTCCGTCCGGGATTCCAGCAGGAGCGAGTAATCCATGATGCTGTCCAGGGCGAAGGCAGCGAAAAGGGGAGCCACGCCTGGCAGCAAGGGCAAGCTGAGGCAGAGTTCTACATCCGCCGGCTCTGCCCAGAGGGCGGCATTGTCCTTGATCCCTGTCTTGGGGGTGGCACAACAGGTGTGGCAGCCGTGGGCCAGGGCCGGCAGTTCATTGGGTGCGAGATAGACCCGGATGTGCTTCAGATGGCACGGGAACGGATTGAAAATGAACGACGACAAGCGATGCCTCAAGGGTTCTGACCGCCGGGACGTATTCAAGCGCTTCCATAAGGACATCAACGGTAGTTACTATGCAAGTGACCTCGATCTAGTGCTGATCGCCAAGTATCCGCCGGGCATCGTGGCCTATCTGGACTACAAAACGCCCTGGGATACAGTCAGTTTCAGCGAAGTCATTCTCTACAACGAGCAATCGCGCATCGCCCCCGTATATGTGATCGAATCTGCCAATCCGCAGACGGGGCCATTCAGGATCTCACTGTTCTCAACGGGCGATTATCGACCTCATCCTCCGAGGGTAGAGTTAGAACTTACGACGGAGTGTCAGAACTGGAGGGAGTTAGAGGCGTGGGAAGGCAGACTACGCAATCGATATCAGATTGAGAAGAAGTCTGTCTGATGACTCTGCCGACTAGCTACGCCGTGACGATAGGCGGCCGGACCTTCATCCGCCAGGAGACGAGGGCTGTTGTCGCGGAGGGCATGACGGCCGTGATTGTACTCGACAAGGACTCAAGTATCTCGACCTATAGCAGGGTCTGCACGTACTGTCGGCATTGGCATGTCGGTCCCGGACGGACGTGTGCGGCGTTTCCTGATGGCATCCCGTTGCCAATCTGGTTGGGCAACAACGATCATCGTGAGCCCTATCGCGGCGATCAGAGCATTCGATTCGAGGCGCAGACGGGACTGACCAAGGCAACCAAAGCCATCGCCACCCCCCGCGATGCTGCCG
>JAZDLZ010000997.1:0-2816 GCA_043801535.1 Pseudomonadota bacterium | reverse complement strand
CGACGGACCGCAATCCAGAATCACATAGGCATAGCGACGAGTCACCTGCATGAGATTCAGCCGCTGCGTCATGATGCGTGCGCGCAGCTCCGGTTGCTGCCTGGCGAGCCAGATCTCGGCGGCAGCGAGAGTAGCGTCGCTGGTGATAACGTCGAGACAGCTCCTCACCGGGATCGAGACTTCGAGAGGATTGGCGTTCTCGACCAGAACGTGATAGAGCGAGCGCTCACCATGGACTCCAAGAGAGGCACCAACGTTCCCCTGCGCATCGGTGTCGACGAGCAAGACCGTTTGGCCGCGCTCTGCCACCCCGGCTGCAAGATTGATGGCGGTTGTGGTCTTGCCAGTTCCACCCTTCTGGTTGAGCACGGCGATTCGACGCGCCCGCTTGGCTCGAAAAGCCTCGTCTCCCAGGGCTTTTCTGCGGCACTCCATGGAGCAGAAGTACCTTCGGCCGCCGCCAGCAGCAGCAGGCAGCACTTGGAGTTGGTAGACGTACGAGACGTGGTAGGCTGAACCGCACTGCGAGCAGACTGCGTCCATGGTCGTATTGGGCGGCGATTGTCATCCGGAGGCAAGTTTTTTTGGGGGGCGATTCAGCGAAGAACAATGAGATACAACATGCTCGATCCAGCAGGGGAATGCGGGAGATTGGCTGTGGCAACAAACAGGAATAGACAGAAGATCGGGAGTGGGAAGCCCGGGAAGCCCGGGGCACCGCCGGCGCAGCGTGGCGCGGCGCGGGCGCGCGCGGCTACGTCGCCGAAGCACGAAGACTGCCTGGCTTCTTCCTGCCGGCAGTACGCCGAATTGCCACCCGAGGAAAGGCTGCTGCAACTGCAGCACGCCAACGCAGAGCTGCGCGCAAGGGTTGCCAAGTTGAACGCACTGGCCGGCAAACAGAGTAGCGCATTGGCCGAGCTCGAGACCGAGCTCAAGCGCAGGAACGTCGACGTCGAACGTCTGCGACGGGCGCGCAGCGAATTCATCTCCATTGCTGCCCACGAGCTGCGCACGCCCATGACGAGCATCGTTGGCTACCTGGATCTGATCGTCGAACGCCGACTCGCCGATCTTCCTGGCGACTTGCACCGACCCGTGACCTCCCTTCAGCGGAATGCCCATCGTCTCAGGCGATTGATCGAAGACATGCTCGACGTGAACACCCTGTCGGTCGGAAGCATGCCAATCAGGCGAGCACCCTGCTCGCTAACCAAGATTGTCCGGGCGGTCATCGACGAGCTCGAGCCGGTGTTTCGCACGAAAAGGCTTCGCCCCATCGTGACGCTGGAAGAAATCGCGCCGGTCGACGCCGACTCGGACCGAATCCATCGCGTGGTGCTCGACGTTCTGGCCAATATCACCAAGTACCTTCCCGACGAAACAGAGATCGGGATTGCCGTCGATCAGCTCCAATCGACGGCTCCCAACGAAGGACCATCACCCTGGCAATCAGACAGCCAAACGTCGAGCCCAACGTTGAGCCAGAGTTTGGCCCGTCTAAGAGTATGGGAAAGCGGCTCGGCGATTCCTGCACCCCTCTTGGCCACGATCTTCGAGCCATTCAGCGTCGCCCACACTGCCAAGTATCACACGTCGAGGGAACCAGACGCCGCTGGCCTCGGGCTGAGCCTGGCCCGCGGCATCGTCGAGCTTCACGGTGGCGCGATCACCGTGGACTCCGACCCGGGTCAGCGAACCGAGTTCACCGTGCTGCTGCCGCTAGCTTCGTCGCCCGACTCCCAGGGCGTCGTGCAAGAATAGAGGCTCCCCAGCAAGATTTGTCACTGAGAGGATGGAACACACCGTGAGAAATATCGGCATTCTGGCAATGGTCATCCCGCTGCTGGCTGTCTGCGTTTGCCTGGGCTGCGCCAGCCAGCCCAGAGGCGTCCGGTGGTGCGGGACAGTGCCCGTTCTCCACTGGGTTGACGGTCCGGTTGGCCGGATCCGGGTCGACGACGGCGGGCAGGAGGGAGGTGGTGTTCCCGTCGTCTTGGTCCACGGTCTGGCTGGCGATCGCCAAGTATGGCAGAGCCAGCTCGAAAAACTGCGCCGCGCCCGCCGAGCCGTGGCTCTGGAATTGCGGGGTCACGGGGAGTCGGCAGCTCCTGCGGACGGCGCATGCAGCGTCCCTACCTGGGCTGACGACGTGGCCAGCGTGGTAGACGCGCTTGGGCTTCGGCACTTCGTGCTGGTCGGCCACAGCCTTGGCGGCAACGTGATCGCCGCCTATGCCGGACAGCATCCGGAGAGAGTAGCGGGACTAGTGTTCGCCGACGCCACCGGTGACGCTTCGCAGGAGTCTCCCGCCGAGGCCAAGGCGTTCGTGGCTGGTCTCGAAAACGGCGACCTCCGGAGCAACGAGCGGTCCTTCCTGAGCGCGCTCCTCGAGCCGGCCACTGCCACAACCCGAGCCCAGGTCCTGGCCGCGTTCGACCGTTTCTCGCCGGAGCTGTTCCTGTGCGGAGTCAAGAGCCTCTACGCCTATAGCCCGGTGGAAGACCTCGCTCGTTTCGCAGGACCGATGCTCACGGTGGAGAGCGCGACCAAGGACGCTCCGACCGCCATGCACAGCGTCGCGCCAATGGCAAAGGGCGCGGTGATCGAGGGAGCGAGCCACTGGCTCATGCTCGACAAACCTGCCGAGCTTGCCGGGCATATCGAGGCATTCCTGGCCACGCTCGACGCGGCTGCTCCTCGCGACGCTCCCTAAAACGGCGATAGTGACCACGAGCGCAGCGCGGCTTCGCCGCGCGGAGGGGGGGCCCCGTTGAGCTTTGCTCGACGGGGGGGACGGCGAGGGCTCGCAGCCG
>JAZDLZ010000987.1:0-2433 GCA_043801535.1 Pseudomonadota bacterium | reverse complement strand
AAGAACTCGATCACGACCGGATTGTCGAATGCCGACAACCGTACCAACTCGAGAAACTGCCGCGCCCGCGCCGGATCTCCAAGCTCCTTCCAGGCCGCACTGCCAGCAACGATCGCGCTATCGATCCAGTCGTCAGCATCGTCCGACTCCTTCGACTCCTTCGACTCAGTCGGGGGCGCTCCCTTCGCGAGCACATTGGCGACCAGATCAACCAGCTGCCGCAACTGTCCAGGTGCATCCCGCACGCCGTGCAGGTACGCGAGCACCGCGACTTGTGACCGAAGGCCGGCGGCGCCGCTGGCCGGCACAGCCTCGAGCGCCCGCACGAACATGGCTGCTGCCCGCTGCGGGTCCTTGAAGCGTTGCAGCCACGCCAACGCAAACCGGCGATAGAGCTCGGGCAGCGCCTCGACAGGAGCTGCCTTTACGCGTGCTTCCTGGCTCCTTTCCAGCTCTTCCCAACGTCCCTGTCTTGCCAGCAGCGACTCGAGGAGAAAACCAGCGACCTCGTTCTGCGGGTCGAAGGCAAGCGCACGGTCGAGCATTGCAGCCAGCGCGTCCTGCTCGGGCGCCTCGAAGCACAGAATCCGCGCCGCTCGCAGGTACAGCCGAGCCGCAGCGACTGGTTCTGCCCGCTGGGCTTCGGCGCTCAAGCGCGCAACCTCCGTCTGCCAGCTTGCCCGGTCATAGCGAGCTGCCGCCAAAGCATCCTCGATGACGACCGAATCTGGCTGCAGCCTCGACGCCTCCTCCAGGTACTCGATGGAACGCTCCCGTTGTCCTCCGTCGAGGAGAACACTTCCGACCAGCGCCGCAAGCTCACCACGCCTGCGTGCGTCGAGCTCCCCCTTCAGCTCGAGTAGGCCAAGCTTGGCAACCATGTCGAGGCGTCCGACCTCGTGGTACACGAATCTCGCGCGGCCGAGCGCCCTTTGATCTTGAGGATTGAGCTTCCAAGCCCGCTGGTAGATGGCCAGGGCAATATCCCTGTCTATCACCAAGTCTTCACAGAGCAGCCCTAGCTCGTACATGCGTGCCGCCTGCTCTGCACTGCTGCTCTGCTCCTCGATTTCTCGCCGCAGTCCCTCTACTTGCTCGGCAACGTCACCCACGCTGCGGAAGCGCCGCCGTATCTCCCTGCGCAGCTTCATTGGCGCGTATCCTCTCGTTGTTCCTAGGAAAAGCCAGCATTTGCCAGCCGCACTCTTATAGCACAATAAGCAGCCCGCGAGGTTGGCAAACGCCAACGCTCATGGGAAACCCCGGAGCCACGATCGGGACGGGTGCTACTCGCTGCGCAGCTTGTTGAGGTAATCGTAGGCGCTCGCGACCAGGTTGCGGTAGCGGGCATCGCTGCCAACCATGCGAGTGAACTCGTCGAGAACCTTGATCGCCTGCGCCTTGTCTCCCTTTTTCGCGTAGGCAATGCCAAGGCCGTGCTTGGCTTCCAGATTGTCCTTCTTGGCCTCGATCGCGTTCGCATAGGCGTCGACAGCCTTGTCGAACTGTTTGAGATCGTCGTACGCTAACCCTAGTTGATAGTAGATGTTGCTTTGCTCTCCTGGGTCGCGGGCATACTGTGCGCCCTGCACGAGGACTTGGACGGATTCCTGTAGATAGTCCCAGCTGTAGTAGAGCGCACCCAGCAGATAGAACGACTTGCCGAAACCAGGATTCAGCCGACACGACTCGGTCCAAGACAGTGCCGCTTCTCGTGGCCGGTCCTGTCGCTGGTGGACTTGCCCCAAGAAATAGTGGGCTTTGTAGAGTCGTTTGTTGAGCTCCAGCGCCTTTTCGAGCTCGGCACGGGCTAGATCGACCTTGTCCACCTCGAGATAGGCATGGCCGAGATGGTAGTGGTACATCGGATCGCCATTCTGGTACTTGATCGCCGTGGTCAGCACATCGACCGCCTTGTCCCATTGCTTCTGCTGCAAGTAGACCTGCCCCAGTTGGAAGGCGGCGCGGTGGTTTTCCGGATCGAGAGTCATGGCGAGCTCGAGCTCGCGTTGGGCAGTGGCATACGACTGGGAGACTGCTGACTCTACTCCCTGGTTCATGTGCTGAATGGATTCACGCTTTCGCTGACTACAGGTCAGATTCCCGCAACCGGCGATCAAGCCAACTAGTCCTGCCAGGAGGACAACCCCTGAGTGGGTCAAGAAGCGCATCTGTGGCCTCCAACGGATTTGGTACCTCACCATACCCCAAGCACTCTCAGCCGGCTAGTCTCTTGCCGCCAAGACCGGGTCGCATTCTGGCGGGGTCTCAACCGCCCGTCACACAGATATTGGGGGTGTGAATCAAAGCCGTTGGTTGTGCTGTTCCCTGTGCCTAGTCCCTAGTTCCTTGTTCCATTCCTCTTTCGGGGTGCTATTCTCGCCGCAACAACCGGCGGCGTGACGGTGACATGGCAATCCAATGAATGGCCGA
>JAZDLZ010000969.1:0-2220 GCA_043801535.1 Pseudomonadota bacterium | reverse complement strand
TTAGTCTCAACTTGACAGCAAACTAGAATGAGAGCCTGCTTCGAGGCAACGAACCCGATGACCGGAGAGGTGATCCGGGCTGCTGGCGTAGCGATTGCCGTATGACACGGCCACTCGCACGGTTGCCATGTCTGGTTCAACTGCGGCTCCGACGGCTCGATCGGCGTCGGCAATCCCGACGAAGAGACGCTCACCAAGATGAAGACGTTCGCCGTCCACCTCAACGCCGTTGTTCGGGATGGCTGATTTGGGGCCACGGACACGGTGTAGCGAACGACCATTCGGAAGGATTCTGATCCGGTGCGTTTGCCGGCGCACCGTCGGCAAAGATTGGGAGGCGAATTGGAGCCAGATCAAAAAGTCGTGATATCGCTGCCAATTGGACAGCTCTGGACCGGTGATGGTGTTCTGCCGGCCGACCGTAAGAGAGAGCTTGATCGGAAGGCCATTGCCACGCTGCTTCGAGTCGGCCTCGTCCGATTCGTCGTTGCCAACGTCGGGGATCCACTTCGCTGGGTGCCAGCGGCCGTGTGCTATCTATTCTGGAAGACCGATGCCTCGGTCCATCTCGCCGAGATGGACCACTTCCGCCTCGACGCGTTTCCTGACGGCGTCGCATACGTGGCATCAGAGTGGTCGGCCGTGGATGGTGGGCCACCGATCGTCTTGCTCGAGGTTCAGCATTGACAGCGGGCTGCGACAGTGGGGCTCAAGGACGCAAGCTCCACATCGACAAGTTGCTGCGCAGCGCGTACGTCAACTGTGGTCTTCCATAGGGTCTTCCAGAGTAGGCAAGGAGCACCATGGCGATCTTCGGAGATAGGGAGCTTGTCTGCGACAGGTTTGCGATCGAGCGGTTCCTGGAACGTGGAGCGGTGGGCGAAGGATACCTCTGCACGGATCGACTCCTGCGCGACCACAAGGTGGTGTGCAAGGTTGCCCTCCAAACCGACGAGGACGCGTGGCGGGAGTTCAGGGAGCAGTACCTGAAGCTCCTCCGGATCCGCTCTTCGGGGGTCGCCCAGGTTCTTGGCCTTCATGAGCATCGCGGTGGGAGCCCCCGTGCGGTGATCGCGCTGGAGTGGATCGATGGGCAGAACCTCATGAAATGGGCCAAGACGCAGGGTCTGAGATCGAGGCTGGAGGCTCTTGTGCAGATTGCCTCGGCTCTGGCGGCGCTCCACAAGGAGGGGATTGCGCACGGTGATCTCTGGGGCGGTGTCAACGTGGTGGCTGGCAGCAGTCGCGGCTGTGTTCTCATTGACCCACAGCCCGATTTGTGGGGCACGACCTCTGGCAGCTCAGAACGAAGAGGGGACATTGAATCGCTCGCACCGCTGATCGAGGGCCTGGCACCCGAATACGCGCCCGGCGTCCTTGCGTCGCTCATCAAAGCCTTGCGAGCGCCACCGCCGGAGACAGCGATTGCCGCGTTGGCGGAGGTCCAGCTGCGAGCAGTCGCCCGGGAAGCGCCAATGATTGACGGAAGTTGCGAGACGGTCAAAGCGGCTGGCAACGCCTACCAGGAACGGACGCGAAGGATCAACGCCAAATACCGAGAGAATCGCCAGGTGAGGAGCATTGCCATCGGCGGACTGGCGGAACGCATTGCTCTGCTTGCGGCTGACTTCGGACTGGAGTTTTCGTTCCCGGGAATCAACGAGAACGCAGAAGCACAGCGAGACGAAGTCGGGCAGGGCTTCTTCTTCGGCCGCGTGCTCGAGTGCTCCCCGCCTTCAGAACCGGACAGACGGTGGCGAATCGTCTTTGACGATGTGCGGGATTTCGGCAAACCCTGGCCGTACAAGGACGGACGCACGATCGCTGCTGGAACGTGGAGGGTCGATGGTTCACGACAGCGAGCGGGGACCATCTCGCTCAGCGTTGACGAGGATGGAGTGCCGGTGTTCATGGTTGCCCCCAATCCAAAGAGGGAAAGCATTCCGCCGGAAAAGCGAGACGAACAGCACCTCGACAACAAGTGGCTACACCGGTGTCTGGCGGACCTAACGGGTAGCCAGTTGCTCGATCCAAACACCCCAAAGAGACCGTGACCTCGATCTCTTGCCAGGATTCCAGTCTGAGCACTCGCGCGATTGTTGATGGGAGCGTTTTCGGGGTTTGCGATGGTCTGCGTTGGCCCTACATGCAGAGAGATGTCACGTCGACCAATTGGCCTTGGCGTCTGTCGTATTCCCACTGGACGAAGGTATTCGAGTC
>JAZDLZ010000945.1:0-2545 GCA_043801535.1 Pseudomonadota bacterium | reverse complement strand
AGGGGCAGCTGCGAGCCCTCGCCGTCCCCCCGTCGAGCAAAGCTCAACGGGGCCCCCCCTCCGCGCGGCGAAGTCGCGCTGCGCTCGTGGTCACTATCGCCGTTTTGGGGGAAAATCGGAGCCTGGCCGAAGTGCTACCCCAGGCTCGGGCCGGCGTCTTCGCGGCGTGCCTGCACCGAGTCGAAGTAGAGATAGCAGCACACTGCGACGAACATGACGAGCGCCAGGAAGGCTGGCAGGTCGCCGTCGACGAAGCCGATGCGCGGGAGTTTCCACGGCTGCACGCCCTTCAATGACTCGACGAACTGGACGATGGCGGCGGTTATTCCGGCGAGCGCCCCGCCAGCAATGAGGCCGCTGGCCAGGAGGATGCCGCGATCGCCACGGGCGCGGCCCAGCACTGGATCAGGGGAGCTCCGGCGTACGAACCACGCCACGATTGCGCCGAAAAGAATCGGTGAATTGTATTCCATGGGAATGTACATACCGAGGGCAAAGGCCAACGGCGATACTCCGACCATCTCGACGATCAGCGCGATTACGCCGCCAAGGGCGAGCAGGTACCACTTGGTAGCGTCGGCGGTTTCCATCAGAAAGCGCAGCACTGCCGCCATTGCGTTTGCCTGGGGGGCGGCAAGAGGCTGCGAATGGCCTTCGGCTTCGCTGAAGCCATAGACTTTGGCCAGCAGCAGCATGACCGCAGTCACCACGAGCGCCGACAGTACCGAGCCGATGATGTTGCCCCACTGAACCTTGCGGGGGGTGGCACCTAGCCAGTAGGAGAGCTTGAATTCGGTTACCAGCGTGCCGGTCATGGACAGGGCGGTGCACACTACGCCGCCGATCAAGAGCACGCCAAGCATCCCTTCTCTGCCGGAAAGGCCCAGCTTCTTGAGCAGCACTGCCGACACGATCAGCGTCATGAGCGTCATGCCGGAAATCGGCGTCACGCTGATCATTGCCACAGCCCACGCGCTCACCGCCGAGAACAGGAGCGCCACTGTCACGGCAATGATGACCGCCAGCGTGGCCATGAGCGTTGGCGAGCTCTGGTTTGCCGTTACCGCCAAGCGGAAATAGATCCAGATCGCTGCCACGACGAGCCCGATCAGTCCGAGCACCACCGAGATCGGGATGTCTTGCTCGGTTCTGGGCAAGGCGGCAGCGCCGTCGCGACGCCGCTGGGCGAGCCCGCGCAATCCCTGGTGGATCGCCTGGCCCATGATCGGCAGCATCTTGAGAACGCTCACCAAGCCGGCGACGAAGATGGCGCCGATGCCCATGTAGCGCGCGTACTCGGCGAAGAGCTGCGCGTGGCTCATCTCGCCCAGCGGCGGCACGCCAATACCGACCGTGATTGCTCCCTGCTGGCCGAGAAAGGCGAGAAACGGCACCAGCACGAAGTTGGAGAGGAGCGAGCCAGCCATGATGAAAGCGGCATAACGGACGCCGATGAGATAGCCGAGACCGGCGATGGCCGCGGTCGTGTTCAGCGAAAAGACGGCCTTGAACCTGGCGGTGAATCCGGCGAGCTGTCCCAGCGCTGCAGTGGTGAACGTTTCTGGCCAGGCACGAAACAGAGTCGTGAGCAGGTCGAACACGTAGCCAATGCCCATCGCCTTCAGCAGCAGCACTGCCTGCTTTCCTCCTCGTTGTCCGGCGACCAGGACTTCGGCGATGGCTGTTCCCTCGGGGAACGGCAGCTTGCCATGCATGTCGCGGACAAAATAGCGACGGAGCGGGATCAGGAACAAGACGCCCAGCGCCGCGCCCAGGAGAGGGACGAAGAAGACCTGGAAGAACGACGACAGGTCGTCGAGCTTCAGGATGTGAATCGCCGGCATCACGAACAGGCTGCCGCCGACGACAATGCCGCTGGTCGCTCCGAGCGCCAGGACGTTCATATTCTCGAGCAGGGTCGAACGCCGGCGAAACAGCACCGAGAACCCGATCGCCAGAATAGAGATCGGGACTGCTGCCTCCAATCCCTGGCCGAGCTTGAGAGTCAGATAGGAGACGGCCGCGCTCCAGACAACCGCGTTCGCCAGTCCAAAGCCAATGCTGCGAGCGGTCACCTCGTGGGCTGGCCGCTCGTCGGCTACCAGCGGCTGGTAGACCTCGCCGGGTCGAAGCTCCCGGTAGGCGTTCTCCGGCATGCGCGCCAGCGCTGCGTCCACTCCCTCGTCGAGAGCAGGCTGTCCGCTGCTGCTCGTATTTGCGCTGCCGGCTCCTGCTGGAGGAGCAGGCTGCTGCGGGTTGTGGTCGGGCTCAGATGTCGTTGGCATACCGGTGCCCTTTCAGCATTTCGTTTGAGCGCCAAAGCTAGCAGAAAGGTCGTTTCTCAGACAGGAACACCGGAGTGCCCCCGATTTAAACGATCAGTCGAGATGCCAACCCAACTCCGTCTTCAGCCGAGGTCCCTGACAGTCGGACGCCAGGCGGCAGGTCGACTTCGCGACCGCCGAATCTCCCGAGACAATTCGCCCCGCTACTCCTACGATGCTGAAGTGCGCAAAGACGCCAGCGTTGCAATGCTCGCTCATCG
>JAZDLZ010000929.1:0-3803 GCA_043801535.1 Pseudomonadota bacterium | reverse complement strand
TCATTGGAGTGCCATGTCACCGTCGCGCCGCCGATTGCTGCGGCGAGAATAGCACCTCGAAAGAGGAATGGAACAAGGAACTAGGGACTAGGCACAAGGGACCGGGAACAGCACGACCAACGGCTTTTGTTCACACCCATGATCCACCTGCTACTGGCTCTCCTCCAAGCGCTTCTTTCGGCCTTTCGACCTCGTGCCGACCTCGTCATCGAGAACCTCGCCCTCCGCCAGCAGCTTGCCACCTTCAAGGCTCAGGGCAAGAAACCACGCATTCGCACGGCCGATCGAGCCTTCTGGGTCATGCTCCGCCGGATTTGGTCTCGCTGGACTGACGTGCTCCTCTTCGTCAAGCCAGAGACCGTCGTACGTTGGCACCGTGCAGGCTTCCGCCTCTACTGGCGTTGGCTGTCTCGGCGAAGGAACCGTACTGGTCGCAAGCCAACTACTCGCGAGCTCCGCGACCTCATCCGAAGCATGGCGACTGAGAACCTCTGGGGTGCTCCTCGCATACACCCTATAGCGGCTCCAGGCGTGCGCGCGAGCCTGCTCTGCGTACCAGAGCCGCTCCTCGGCGGCCTCGAGCTGCTGGAGCAGTATGATGTTGTGACCCCACGGAATTTCTGCCACGGCCCGTGTCAGTTTCCTCGGGGTCTCGGACCAGGCCAGGAAGAAGGCGCGCACGCGCCTGGCGTTGCACGATGGTCTTGCCCACGTGCCAATAGAGGGCGATGAGCTCCCGCGTCACCGCGAGCGCTGCCCGGGTCTGAGCGGCTGCGATGCGCTGTTTCAGATCGGCCAGGACTGCGAGGTAAGCGAGTCAGTCGGAGCCGCGAATGAGCTCCAGGAGCTCGGTTTCGCTCATCCGCCCCGACAGGTCGCTGCCTCCGAGGATTCCATCGGCGAGCTCCCGCTTGCGGTGGTGGAGCGCGAGGATCCGGTCCTCGATGGTGTCGCAGGCGACGAGCCTATAGATGGTGACCGGTCGAGACTGCCCTATGCGGTGGGCACGATTCGAGGCTTGGTCTTCGACAGCCGGGTTCCACCAGGGATCCATGTGCACCAGTTTGAGCTCATCGGTCAGGGAGCGCGCGGCTTCCCACCGTCCGGCATAGAGCTCGATGCGGAGCTCTCGCTTGGCGAGCCCCCAGGTCGATATCGAGCACTCGGGACCCTTCCGTGCAGGCCGGAGCTCCCGCGCGATCTCTGCCAGCCGGGTGAGACGGCCTTCGCGGGTGACTTCGAGCATGATGGCGTGCGCGATCGCCGGGGGAACGGCGTACGAGCTCTCGCCGGTGAGCAGACCTCGCTCGGCGAGTCCGTCCAGAATGGGGAGCACATCGCTGTTCTTCAGCGCATGACCGTCCAGCCGGCAATGAAGCATGCCGAGGCCGCGGGTGATGTTGGTCAGCGTCTCGGCGTCGGAGAATACGGAGCCCAGCTCGACAATCGTGCGCTCGATCGGCGACACCCTCGACAACGCCGCAAGTGGCATCTCCGATGCTGGCGGAGTCACGGGCATTGGCGATAGCGATAGCGGTGGAGGTTGAGGTGGCGGTGGACATGAACCGGAGACTTTTCGCTCTACCCGCACCTTCAGGGGCTGCTGCCACTCCTGCTGTCGGCCGACTGTCCCGTCTGGTGGACTCGACTAGGCATGTCGATAAGTGCTGTTGACGCCGAGTGCCAGCCTACAGCCGTTTTAGGGCCCCCGATTCGCCATTGTGCTGAGACGTTCTTTCCCGTACCTTGGCATCCGCTCCGAACGCGGTAGGAGTCGTCTCTAGTGGCTAGCGCCCGCAACCACCACCTCATCGTGTCCCTGCGAGCAGGGACGCCATTGCTTTGCGTCAGCGCCGTAGCCAGCCCATGAGCCTCGACGCACTAAACGCCGTCTGCCCCTACTACACTATGTACCCGTTGGACTTCCCGCTGCGGGTCCTCAGGGAGCACGGCAAGCGCTGCGAGTGGGTCATCGACCCCTTCTGCGGTCGCGGCACGACGAACTTTGCGGCCCGACTGCTCGAGATGCCATCGGTCGGGGTGGATAGCAGTCCCGTCGCCGCCGCGCTCGCGCAGGCCAAGCTCGCGTACGCAGAACCTGGCCGAGTCGTCGCGTGCGCTCGAGCGATTCTGAAGGCGGCGAAGGAGTCGACCGCCGTGCCAAAGGGCGCGTTCTGGAAGCTCGCGTACCACGAGGAGACCCTCACCCAGCTCTGCCGACTGAGGGACGCACTGCTCGCCGACTGCTCGTCACCGACGCGCGTTCTCCTGCGGGCGATCATCCTGGGCGCGCTCCACGGCCCGCGCCCAAAGGGAACGCCGTCGTACTTCTCGAACCAGTCGCCGAGAACATTCGCGCCGAAGCCCAACTACGCCGTAAAGTTTTGGACTGAGCGCGGCATGCGCCCGGACGCCGTCGCTGTCTTGCGCGTCATCAAGGCGCGCGCCGATCGTTACCTCGCCGAATCGCCGCCGGACGTCGAAGGCATGGTGCAGCTCGCCGACAGCCGAGATGCGGACACCTTCCGCGACGTGCCCGAGGTGCGCTGGGTCGTGACCTCACCACCGTACTACGGTATGCGCACATATCTCCCGGACCAGTGGCTGAGGCTCTGGTTCCTTGGTGGCCCCGACTACGTCCAGTACCGACAGCCGGAGGCACAGCTCGAGCACACTGGTGCCGAGCACTTCTCTGCGGAGATGGCCCGTGTCTGGAAGAACGTCGCCGAGCGAGCGGCGCCCAACGCTCGCCTCATCATTCGGTTCGGTGGCATCCATGACCGGGACGCCGAGCCGATGGACGTACTGAAGGCGTCGTTGGCCGACACCGGTTGGAGGCTGGTGACGGTGAAGACGGTGCCCGACGCCGACCGAGGCCGCCGGCAGGTACGCCAGTTCCAAGTTTCGCCGAAGAAGAGCGTCGCCGAGCATGACGTCTACTGCCACCGCGCGTGACGAGGAGCGATCGAGTGACGAAAGGCAATCAGAAACGACCGGCGGCAGCCTCGAAGGTGCAGAAGTCGCCTGCAACTTATCTTCTCAAGGGTGAGAAGGTCTCGTTCGGTGAGGATGCAGCCAAGCCGAAGGCGACGGACGAGGAGTTGAACAGCCGGTACGCGAAGGGCGATATCCGCATCGTCACTGAGTCGGCGCGCTACTCGCTGGCCGGCATCCTCGCGATGCTCCGAGAAACTGTCGAAGGCGAGGCCGGCGAGAAGGAGCTTCGGTATAAGCTCGACCCCGAGTACCAGCGTCGCCACCGCTGGAGCGTCGAGCGGAAGTCGCGGCTCATCGAGTCGTTCCTGATGAACGTTCCGGTCCCGCCGGTTTTCTTCTACGAGCGGGACCTGGCGAGGTTCGAGGTGATGGACGGACGTCAGCGCCTTACTGCGCTAGGCGACTTCTACGCGGACAAGTTCGCGCTCGCGGGGCTGCAGTACTGGGGGGATGCCCGAAGTCTTGCGTTTGGTTTGGCGGTCCGGTAATCTCCTGCCATGCGTACGGCATTGGCAACGGCAGCGCTTCTGGTGGGTGCCTGCGGTGGTTCTCAACAGCGGCAAGCTGGACCTACGAAAGGCCTTGCTGAGAGCACCGACAACGAAACCGTGGGTGACCTCCAAATTCCGAAAGTGGATTCGTCGCTCTGCGACACAAAGGACAAGGAGGTTGTCCAGTTCGACTTGAACCAAGACAAGAAGCCGGATGTCTGGAAGCTCTACAAGAAGCAGGACGAGAAGGGGGTCACCGTTCAGATCCCGACCTGCAAGCAAGTCGACCTCGATCATGACGGTCGCAAAGACTAT
>JAZDLZ010000917.1:0-3448 GCA_043801535.1 Pseudomonadota bacterium | reverse complement strand
CGCCACTGCTAGTATGCTTCTCAAGAGGATTTTCCTGACCGGTTTGGTCATCAATTCGGGGGATTTCGATGCAGATCACCAGGCGCGCGGACTACGCGGTGCGGACGATGCTGGACGCTGCCAGGATGGAGGCGGGCTCGGTAGCTCTAACCCGCGAGGTCGCCTCGAGGCAGGGGATCCCTGTGCCCGTCCTCGCCAAGATAGTCCTGTAACGCGTAGAAAACGAGGCTCCCTTTGGCGTAGTGGACATACGGCTGAGCCTCGACGCGGCCAAGTGGGAGCTCGCGTTTCTTTTCCACACTCCGGCCCATCAGATAGCGGTTCAGCTCGTAGCGTAGAAAGCGTCTCATCTGCGCGGCGCCGAGCTCCTTCTTCATGACCATGAGCGCCGTGTACTGCGACAGCGACTCGGAGAGCATGGTGGCTCCCTGGACGTTGCCACCGATGACCTGGTGCGCCCACCACTGGTGGGCGACTTCGTGGGCGGTAACGTAGAAGGGGTAGTTGATGTCATCCTCGTCTGCCGGATCGACTTTGGCGATGAATCCGATTCCCTCGGAATAGGGAATCATTGCCGGCAGCGACTGGGCAAACCGATGGTAGCGAGGAAACTCGACGATCCGCAGCTCCTGGTGTGGGTACGGGCTGAGGTGAGCGGTGCAGTAGTCCAGGGTCAGCTTCACTGCCTTGATCATCGGCTCGATGTTGTATTCGTGTCCTCGGTGGTAGTAGACCTCGATGAGTACGTCGCCCCAGCGCTCTCGTCTGACCTGGTAGCGACCGGAGACAATGGCGAAAGCCGGCAATACCAGCGGATCGGTCTGGTAATGGTAGTGGCGGCGACCATTCTCGGTCCACTCGCGCACCAGCCTTCCCGGAGCAACGGCGATCTGGTCGAGGCTGGTGCTCACCCGGGTATCCAGTTTCAGCCAGTCGGCGTCGACGGCGACATACGAGCTCCGGCGGGCAGCAAGGTCGTTCACGTCCGCCGCTCGTGCTCGTGGCGCCAGCCCGTACTTGCGCCGTTCGTCGTCGTCCTCGAGCTCGCCGCCCGGGTCATAGCCAAGTCGGGGAATACCGGCGAAGCTGGGGTCGAAGAACGTCCCGTTGGCCACGATTGTCGGGCTTCCCTGGCTGTTCTCGAACCCTCGCGCTGCGTATTCGATGTCGAGCTCCAGGCTGGCGGAACCGGCCACGGGTATTGGCTCGGCGAGCGTGAAGGTGTGGAAGCCGAGACGGCGGTCAGCGAGTGGCTTGTCGGTCTGGCCGATGGCAAGCCGATAGATCGTCGCCACCGCCGGCAGCCGGACGTAGACTGTGCTGATAGTCTCGGCGCTCTTGTTCTCCAGTCGATAGCTTCCCCGGATTCGCAGCCGTCGTGGCTCGGGATAGAGATCGTAGTCGAGCGACATCGCGGTTATGCGAGGCTGGGGAACGCCAGCGAGCGTCTTGTATTGCTTTTCGTACGCCACTTGATCCTCGGCGTCACCTTGGCGAGTCTGGTAGCGATTGAGCACGTTGGTGTTGTGGTAGATGTAGCCGCCAAGGGCAGCGAACCCCGCGCTGGCCAATGCCAGAACTGCCACGACCGGCCTGGTCAGCCGCTGCCTGGCCAGGGCAAGCCGAGCTCGTCTGCAATTGTCGGTGCCACGGACCCAGCAGAGACTGGCGATGGCTGCGAGGATCACCGCGGCGCACGCCCAGTAGCAGTCGAACCATTTCACCGCGGTCAGGAAATGGCCGAATCCGTTCATGTCCGAATAGAGAAAGCCGGGATTCGCGCCGTAGCGATAGAGGTTGTGCTCGAAGCCGAACGAGTGGGACAGAATGGTGGCGACGTAGTACAGCACCATGATCAGGTGCCCGGTGGCCTTGTGATTGACCACCACGTGGACGAACAACGCCAGCACGCACAGGAGCACGCACTCGACGAGCTTCAAGCCAAAGAGGTGCTTCGCGTAGAGAGCGAGCTCGAAGTGGAAGTAGCCGCTCACCGCCTGGATGACGATGCCGCAGACCGCGATGAGACCGAGGAGCAGCGCGACCACCGAGACCAGCGCCGCGAGCTTGGATATAAGGAACGTCCAGTCGGGCACTGGCAGCGCGTCGAGGAGCTCGCTCGTGCGCAGGTCGCGATCGCGCCACACCAGCTCGCCAGCCTGCACGGTAATGATGATGAGCATGAACAAGACAAAGCTGCCCTCGGTCAGTTCGAGAATGAGATAGGTCACCGGATAGGTCGGTGTTCCGTAGAGGCTGCCCATGCTTCGCGCAGTGCTGATGACTGACAAGACTGCGGCGACGACCAGGACCAGAAAGCTCACGCTTCTCACGATTTCTCTGAATGCCAGTCGGCTCAGTCGTAGCACGATCGACAAGTGGCCCGGTCGCTCCGCCGGAATCGCTCTCACAATGGCAGGCGCGGTCGCCGCTGGATACTGGGCATCGCCGCTGCTGCCGCGGGTCGGGGTGCCATACGGAGCAGAGGGGTGAGCAAAACGGAATCGCCAGAGCGCAAGACCCATGGCCAGGAGCCCGACTGTCAGCCAGATCACCCGGTTGAGGAGGACTATTCCGCCAAGTGGCACAAGCAACGAATTCTTCTCCGCGGTCGTCCAGTACTCGGTGTGCTGGGCAGATGCAAGGAGACCATAGGGATCGAGCAGGCTCGCCAGGGTACGGTATTCGAGCGTGGATACCAGGCTCATGCCGATCATCCAGCCGACTAGCAGTACTACGCCTGCAATGTAGGCCGACGATGCCTTGCGGGTCAGCGCCCCCAATGCGAAGAAGATTGCTCCGGTTATCAGCACATTCGGAATCACGTTGACAAGATACGGCTGCAGGTAGGCGGCGATTCGGTTGGGCCCGATCAGGGTCCGATCCACGAATGGCATCACGCTGCCCAAGTAGCATCCGATGGCAATGCCGGAAAACACCGCCAGCAGCGCGAGTGCGCTTCCGCAGAACCGGCCGAGCAAATAGTTGGCCTTGCCGATCGGCGTGGTGAAGATCAAAGGGTTGATACGGTGCTGGTAGTCCTGGGCAATCGCCTGGCCCATTACCGCCGCGGTCACCATCACTCCCAGGTATCCGATAAAGGAAATGAGCGTATGGAGCGCGTACGGCGAGTTCATTATTCGACCGCCGCTCCCTATCCCTATTCGCACGCTCTTGAATGCTCCGGCAGCGGCGATCATCGCCACATAGCCAATCGCCACGAAAAGTAGAAAGCATAGCGGCGCCTGCAACCGTCGTCGCCAGAGCTGCTTGAAATGGAAGCAAGCGATGGTCCACGTCATGGCTGCGTTGGCCCTGGCATGGTTTGGCTGGCCAACGGAGAGGCGACCGGAGCACTCTCGCGGATCGCCCAGAAATAGACATCCTCGAGGTCCGGCTCAGCGGGCTCGAATGACGGGTCGGGGCAACTGTCGCCGTACACGTGGAC
>JAZDLZ010000336.1:0-2105 GCA_043801535.1 Pseudomonadota bacterium | reverse complement strand
GTTCGCCAAGGGAGTTGCCTTCGGCGGCAGCTACACTCTCCACTTCAGCGATATGTGGGCGTGGGAGGTCGGGCATTTCTCTTATTCGTACGGCGTCGATACCGGCTTGAAGAAGAAGCTGCTCGACTACCCGACCTCAGTCATCCCGACCAGCCTGGAACGCCTGCAGTACTTCGCCTCCAGCAGCGTGGTGCTCAAACCGTTCTACGGTAAGTTCTCCTGGCTCAATCGGTCGGTGATTCACACCGAGATCTTTTTCGTGGCAGGGGCTGGAGTGGGCAGGTACGAGAACCCGAATTCCTATCGGGGATCTCTCAGCGGTGGCGTGGGTCTCCGCCTGTACCTCAGCAAGCACACCTCGCTGCGCCTCGAGGTCCGGGAGAACGCCTTCTTTGCCGGCACAACGCCTCTCAACGAGCTCTACATTGCCATGGCGCTCGCTATCGGCACCGATCGCAGCGGTGTAGAGGCACAATGACGCTCGCTCGCTCGGCCAAATCGGTTCCCGTCGTACTACTGGCGTTCGCCGTGCTCTCGTGCGGCGGGAGCAAGGTGGCGACCACTCACCTCCCTGCCAAGGAACGACTCGACCTGGCAGTCAACCGTTACTACGGGGCCGACTATGCAGGCTCAGCTCTGGCATTGTATGCGGTCATGTCGTCGGTGCCGGCAACCGAGCCAATCCACGACAGCGCCGAGCTCTATCTGGCTGGCTCGCTCGCGGAGATGGGCTTTTCCCAGGCCGGGGTGGAGCTCTATCTCGATACGGTAGCTGCCAGGAGGGCACCGGAGCTCGTCGCCAGCGCGCTCGCCGCGCTGGACAAGCTGGCGCGCCGGCGACTGGCCGACGCGAGGCGGCTAGTGGATCTCTTCTTCGGCGACGACTACGGAGAGCTCCCCGGCGACACCGCAGAGCTCGTCGAGTACTACCAAGGGATCGGCGAGATCAATCACGGATTCGCCGACTGGGGTGCTCGCCGTCTCGGAAAGCTGTCCAAGTCTCGGCAGTACTACGGCTGGAAGGCGCGCTTCGCGCTGGCGGTTCATCGGTTGGCAGTACGTCAAGACGACGGGGCTGCCGCCATCCTCGACGGAATCATCAAGGATCGGGCGGCGCCGCCTTCGCTCGTGAGCGACGCTTTGCTGGCGCGGGCTCGCATGCTCTACGAACAGAAGGACTACCGCAGGGCATTCGAGATGTACGGCAGGATTCGCGGAGTGCTCACCGAGATGGACCCTGTTCTCCTCGAGCGAGCGTGGGCCGGGGTCTCGACTGGTGGCGAGCGGCGGGCTCTCGGAATGCTCGTCGGGCTCGAGGCGCCCATCTATCGGGGGCTCATGGCGCCGGAGCGGGATCTCATGCGCACCATCGCCTTGCGCGATCTGTGTCAGTATCGACTGGCTCACCTGGCAGTGGTGGAGTTTCGCGAGAAGTACCAGTCCGTGCTGGCGGCGATCAAGGTGCGCAAGCCGCTCTCCGAGGTTCACGAGCTGCGCCAGGCCGCGCTCCGTCGTGTCGACCTGGTGCCGAGTCAGCGTTGGCTGGCCGTTCTCGAGAAGGAGCGGGCGGAAGTGGGACGGATCGCCGATCGCGGTTTGCGCAATCTGCTGATCAAGATTCACGATGCGAGAGCCAAGGCGCTGGCCACCCAGGTCGAGCAGGAGCTTCGGACCGGGACGGAAGCGCTGGCCGACGAGCTCTTGGCCATCGACGAGAAGATGAGCATTATCGACTACGAGCTGGGTATCGGACTGTTCAAGAAAGTGGCGGAGAGCAAGACCGGAAGAACGGTGGAGTCGAGCAAGGTGGTCATCCCAGCTTCGTCGGAAAAGGTGTACTACCGTCACCACGGTGAGTACTGGAGCGACGAGCTGCAAGACTACTCGGTCATGGTACGAGACCGCTGCATCCGAGAGAGGCCGCAATGATTGTGCGATTTGGCGCGCGATTTGGCGTGCGATTTGGCCGGGCGATAGTCACCACGAGCGCCCCTGATCCGGCGCTAGCGCGCCTCAAGACCACCCCTCCGCCCCTCGATCTAGGGGCAGCTGCGAGCCCTCGCCGCCCCCCGTCGGAGGAGACCTCCGACGGGTCCTCCCTCTCC
>JAZDLZ010000876.1:0-2734 GCA_043801535.1 Pseudomonadota bacterium | reverse complement strand
GCGGTCTTGGTGACCGTTCCCGTTGGCCAGGCAGAGCCGACTCGAGCCACGGCGATCGAGTCGAGTCGAGCTCGTACTGCAACGGCGTCGGCGCTCGGTACGTAGAGACGTTCGCGCCGATAGGCGTCCAGATCGAAACTCTCCGGAATGGTGAAGGTTGCCTGCTTCTCCTCGATGGCGGCAATGCGATCGACGCGGAATGTCCGAGTGTCTCCGCGCGTGCAACAACAGCCCACCATGTACCAATTGCCAGCGTGCATCACAATGCCGTACGGTTCCACTGTCCGACTCTCGGAACGACCGCTCGACGCCGAAGAATACTCGATGGCCACTTTCCGACGGCGGCGCGCAGCGGCGAGGAGAACCGGCAGATTGGCGGCGACCAGCGGGGATTGCGTTGCCACGAAGGTGCCTTCCGCCAATTGCTGTGCTGCCGCGGCATCGACTCCCAGGGCGGCGAGCAACTTGCGCTCGGCAGAGAACAACGCGTCATCGTATGGCGCAATGCCGCTGTGCCGGAGCGCGTGGAGGCCGACAAGAAGAGCGCATCCCTCGGCGGGTGTCAGGCGCAATGGCCTGGTCAGGCGTTGGGCAAGGTCGACGTAGACTCGGTCGCGAGCGACTGTGACCAGCAGGTATTCGCCAGGATCGCCGCCTGGCGGGCCAACCTGGGTGAGCACCTCCAAGTCGGTGATGAGCTGTTGGCGGTCGATTGCGAGCTCGTTGGCAAGGTCGTTGATTCGCACCCCGTCCGCACGGCGAGCGACATACGGAACCAGAAACAGCAGTCGGCGCAGGCGGGCGGAAAGGTCGCTCACTGCTCGATCCTCGCTGCCGATTCGTCGATTCCGCTACCGCCGGCCTCAGCCGAAGCGTGGTGCGTGCTCCAGACAGCCTCGAGCTCTACGCGAATGAGCTGCCGCATCGAGGATGGCTCTCTGACTACCAGCCCACCCTTGGCGGCAAGGACGCGAGTCACGAGATAGTCGCTATTGGCACATGTGAATCGCACAATCGTGCTGCCATCCGGTCGGAGGTCCCTGCTCGCGTTTTCGCCGAAGTCTTCGTTGGCCACCACCGACGCAGCCGGACGGACGAGGAGCTCGACTGGGACCGGATCGGAGGTCACGAACGTCCAGGGCGATCGGAAGGCGTAGCGGCGGATATCGAAATTCGGCGGCAGCTCGAAATCGGGCGATCTTGGCCGGGGCCCGAGCGCAGCGGCAAGGATTCGGTCGACCCGGAACGAGCGAATACCCTGACGCAAATGGCAGTACCCGACGAGCAACCATACTCCCTGGCGGTAGATAAGCCCATACGGGTCGACCTCTCGAGCGATCATTTCTCCGGTGGCAGCTCGTACGTGCCGGACGGTGATCCTCTTGCGATCCCGGGTTGCCTTCTCGAGCAGCGTTAGCTTCTCCGCTAGCGCTTCGTCCTTGGCCTCGGAGCTATGGACGAGCAACGGTGCATCTGCCACTGCGACGTGTTTTCCCAGAGGAGTATCGGACGAAAAAGGCAGGTCGAACGCCAGTTTCTTGAGGGCGAGGTCAACGACGCTCGAACAACTCGCACCGACCGCGGTCCTCGCCACCGAGCCGGCGAGAAACAGCGCGGCAGTCTCCTCGGGCGTGAGCTGGATCTCGGGCAGCCGGTAGCGTCGCAAGTCGATGATGTAGCCAGCCTCATCGATGGTGTCGTCCTCGTCGACGGTGACATAGCGAATCGGAATCCCCAGTTCTAATAGATCGGCCTTGTCCCGTTCGAAGGTCCGAACGCCACCGTCTGCGCTCTTGGAATGGTAGGCAGTGAACTGCTCGCGGAGAACGCGAAAGGGCACCGGCTCTCTCGCTCCAAGCAACGCCACTACCAAATCGAGCAGCCTCTTGCTGCGGTCCTCTCTCGGTCTTGGCTCAGTCCTTGGCTCCGAAGAGGTCTTCTTCCGAGTCCCCGCTGCTCTTGCCTTGCTAGCAGACTTCACGACGGTATTCTACCAAGCGTGCCGGCTTGTGACCGCGGTTTGTCCAGACAGGGCAGGGAACGCCAATTCGACAAACAGCAAGGCCAGCACCGGAACGATCCATGCCCCGGCGCGCATCAGCGAGAAAACCATGCGCTTGCCACGGGGTTGGCTGCCAGACAAAGGAGGGAAGACCACTTTCAGTGCAGCCATACCTAGCCAGGCGAGCACAAGGGCGGTACTCGCTACTCGTATTGTTCCAAGGAATGCGAACCTCGCTGGCAGAGCCAGAGCGCAGCCGAGAAGGAACGGGAAGGAGGTGACCAGTGTCACCATCTGGAGGCGCGTTGGACGTACCAGCGCCAAAATTCCCTCCCGTGACTTCCATGACTCCGACTTCCGACCCACGGCTACCAGAAAAATGAGAACGAAGGCGACGACCACGACGACAGAGCCTGTCCGACATACCTTCAGCCAGCGAGCCGTCTCGACGCGCGCGAGAGCGGCCTCTATGGTTTCGTTCAAAACGGAGCTCTGTCTCCCGCGGAGTGCGAGATATGCCAGCTCCGCGCCACTCAGGTCTCCCGTGGCTAGCAGCAAGTCTCCCTCGAGCTTGCGCGCTCGCAATCCCCATTCGCTATCCTGCCATTTGGTGCTCGTCGTGCGCAGCCTCTCGAGGGCGCTCGCGACTTGACCTTCATGTCGCAGCATGGCCGCAATCAAGTAGCTGATGCGCGGGGCATCGGCGAAGTCGGGGTAGTGCTCGAGCAGGTG
>JAZDLZ010000858.1:0-4694 GCA_043801535.1 Pseudomonadota bacterium | reverse complement strand
CTGCAGAGTCCGACTCAGCCGGGATCTTGATTTGGCACTTTGTGCCGGTACGCCACGTATGTCAAGCCGGTCGGGCAGGCCACTGATTCGGCGCTAGCGCGCCTCAAGACCACCCCTCCGCCCCTCCTCTCCGAGGAGGGGAACCGCGGCGCGTCACTTTCCGGGCGATCACCAACTTGGTGCGGCGCCGCGACTCGCTCCGCGCAGCGAAGCCGCGTTGCGCTCGTGGTCACTATCGCCATTTTTGGGGTGACTCATTGGCTGCCTTGTCTCTCGTGTGTACTAGTATCGTCGATCCTCGTGGCGCGCGCTGCCACGATTTTTCGTACCCGGAGCTGGCTGGCTGCGTGTGCTGCGTATCCACGCCGCTCATGCCGCTCATCCGGAGCTTGACGGGAGCCGCGCCAACGCGCTACTCGTAGCCAACACCTGTTGTTGTGTCTGAAGAGAGAACCCCGAATGGAGGACAACGTGGACTACAAAGTCGCAGACCTCAAGCTCGCCGATGCTGGCAAGCTGAAGATCGAATGGGCCGAGTCACGCATGCCAGTGCTGATGACTCTGAGAGAAAAGGCTCGCACACAGCGTCCTCTGGAAGGGATGAGGATCGCCGGCTGCTTGCACGTGACCAAGGAGACTGCCGTCCTGGTGAGGACCCTTCGTGCCGCCGGAGCGCAAGTCAGTTGGTCGGGCTGCAATCCTCTATCCACCAACGACGAGATCGCCGCCGCGCTGGCCGCCGAAGGTACGTCCATCTATGCCTGGCACGGACTGGCAGTCCCCGAATTCTACTGGTGCATCGAGCAGACGCTAGCCATCACGCCGACGCTCACTCTCGACGATGGCGCCGACCTGATCTTCACGGTGCACTCGCGCCACCACGATCTCGCGTCGCGCATCATCGGTGGCACCGAAGAGACAACGACTGGCGTGCATCGACTGCGTGCCATGGCAAACGACGGCAAGCTGCGCTATCCGGTCTTCGCGGTGAACGACACCGAGACCAAGTGGGATTTCGACAACGTGTACGGCACCGGCCAGTCGTCGATCGACGGTATTCTGCGGGCGACATCCGTTTTTCTGGCTGGCAAGACGTTCGTCGTTGCCGGCTACGGTCATTGTGGGAAGGGCGTGGCAATGCGCGCGCGCGGCATGGGAGCCAACGTCGTGGTCACCGAGGTGAAACCGACCGCCGCGCTGAAGGCCCTCCTCGACGGCTTCCGCGTGGTGCCAATGGACGAGGCGGCGGCAATCGGCGACGTCTTCATCACCGCAACCGGAGTGAAGGACGTGATCGTCGGCCGTCATTTCGAGCAAATGAAAGACGGCGCGGTCGTCTGCAACACCGGCCACTACGATGTCGAGATCAACATCGGCGACCTGGATGCGCGGGCCCGCGGCAAGCGTGAAATTCGTCCCAACAACGAGGAGTACATCCTCAAGAACGGACACCGAGTCTACTTGCTGGCCAAGGGTCGGCTGGTCAATCTCGCCGCCGCCGAAGGTCATCCGTCCGAAGTCATGGACATGTCCTTTGCGAACCAATACCTGGCATTGTGCCGACTGGCAAAGGACGGCCGGTCGTTCGAGAAGAAGGTATACGATCTGCCGCCCGAGCAAGACCAAGATCTCGCCTTCCTCAAGCTCGGCACGCTCGGGATTGGGATCGATACTCTCACCGAAGAACAGAAAAGCTACCAGTCTGACTACTCGGCCGGTACCTAGAGTACCCCCCAATCCCCTCCCCAATCTGTAGTCCATGAGGGATCAGTCCGAGCTTGCTCGGAGGCAACGCAATGCACGACGTTTCGCCCGCTGGTGTTGAGGATAGCGCCACGACGGCGCAGGTACTGCAGTGCTCGAGCGATGCCATCGTCTGGGTGAATGACGCTGGCGAGATAGTCCGGACCAACCCCGCTTTTTCCCGACTGGTGCAGCGTCCTGAATCCGACCTGCAGGGCGTGTCCATTCTCGAATGCTTGCCACTAGGGCGGCAGGGTGACTCAGCCGACGTTTCTTCTCATCCCTGGATGCTCGCCCGTGCCGGAGCAGTGCTGCCACGCGAACCGTACGAGCTCTTGCGTGCGACGGGACCGTCCGTCTCCGTCGAGGTCTCGGCCTTTCGGGCGCCGTCGGCCGCCGTCCTTGTCATTCGTGACGTGACCGATCGCCGGCGCCTCGTTCGCTTGTGTGCGAGCATATGGGAAGCCCTGGAGCAGTGGCACCAGGGCGTGCTCGCGGTCGGGAACGCCAACGAAATCCTCTTTGGCAATCGGACCGCCAGAGAGACTCTCGGCTACGACGAGGATGAGCTGCGCCAGCGTCTTCTGTCGGAGATCGTGTGCGCGGATGCCGAGGAGGAGGTCCGCTCTCGGCTGGCGGCGATGGGCAGCCTGCCGGACGCGTCTCGCTACTGGCCAATGCCGGATGTGTATCGCAGGAAGGACGGCTCGAGGTTCCCTGTCGAGTACGTTCGAGCTCCGAGCGCCGGGACTGTCGACGACGCGCTGGCGCTCCTGGTCGTCTTCAACGATGTGTCGAGGCAGCACAGCCTCCACACCGCATTGTTGCAGGCGCAGAAGTTGGAAGCGATCGGCCAGCTCGCCGTTGGAATCGCGCACGAGATCAATACTCCCACCCAGTACCTCCTTGACAACACCTCCTTCTTGCAGCAGTCCTTCACCGTCCTGGTTGGGCTAATCGAGCGGCAGACTGCGCTTCTGCGAGCCGCCGAGACCGAGGGCAAGACCGAGGGCAAGGAGAATCGCGATGGCGCAGGGCTCGTCGTCTCCCGGCTCCTCGAACAACTCCGGCTCGCGAGCGAAGCAGCCGATCTGGCGTATCTTACCGAGGAAATACCCAAGGCAATCGACCATTCCCTGGAGGGGCTCCACCGGATCTCCAAGATCGTGGGCGCAATGAAGGAGTTCTCACATCCGACCATCGCGGAAGGCAGAGCTCACGTCGACATCAACAGTGCCCTCGAGACGACGGTCACCGTGTCTCGCAACGAATGGAAGTACGTCGCCGAAGTCCGGACCGACTTCGATCCGGCGTTGCCGTCCGTGCCTTGTTCGCCTGGCGAGATCAACCAGGTGTTTCTGAACGTCATCGTGAATGCCGCCCATGCCATCGCCGACGCGAGGCGAGGAGAGGAAAGAGGCACAATCACTATCGCCACTCGCGCGATCGATCGCTTCGCCGAGATTCGCATCAGTGACACCGGGACGGGAATACCGGAGAGAATCAGGGACCGGGTGTTCGACGCATTTTTTACGACCAAGGACGTTGGTCGAGGCACCGGCCAGGGCCTTTCCATCGCGCGTTCAATCGTCGTCGACAAGCACCGGGGCACCATTTCCTTCGAGACCAAGGTCGGCGAGGGCACGACCTTTGTCGTCCGGCTACCGTTTGACGGAGGAGAAGAGAATGGGAGTTGACGGCCGTGAACGAGTCCTTTGCGTCGACGACGAGCCGAATGTCGTCGCTGGTCTTGCCAGGCAGCTCCATGGCCACTACGAAGTCGCAACCGCGACCGACGGCGCTTCCGGGCTCGCCATGATCGGCAAGGAACGACCTTTCGCGGTGGTGCTCGCCGACATGCGCATGCCATCGATGAATGGAGCTACCTTTCTTGCCCGTGTCCGTGAGGCTGCCCCGGATACGGTCCGAATGCTTCTCACCGGTCAAGCAGATCTCCGCGATGCCATCGCTGCCATCAACGAGGGACAGATCTTTCGATTTCTCACCAAGCCATGTCCTGCCGAGATTCTTCTCCAGGCCTTCAAGGCGGCCGTTGGCCAGTACCGACTCGTCACCGCAGAGAGGACTCTCCTCGAGCAGACACTACACGGGTGCATAAAGACCCTGACCGACATTCTGGAATTGGCGAATCCGGTGGTCTTCGGCAAGGCGAGTCGAATCAAGCAGAAGGTGAGCAGGTTTGCCGGCAAAGTCGGTTGCCCGGAACGCTGGCAAGTCGAGGTGGCGGCGATGCTTTCGCAGATCGGCTGCATCATGCTCGCTCCCGAAACCGTCAACAAGCTCTACTTCGGCAAGCCATTGACCAGGGAGGAAAAGGCTCTGGTCGATGGTCTCCCGAGTGTCGTGAGCCGGCTCCTCTCGAATATCCCGCGCCTCGAGGGAGTGCACTGGATTCTGGCCAGCCTGCACCAGGGCCAGGGCCAGTGGTCGGTGCGCCAGAACGATGTCCAAACGTGCGGCCAGGTGGAGCCGGCCGTTGTGCTGGGAAGCAAGCTGTTGAAGATCGTCGTCGACTACGACTCCCTGGTCGAAGAGCAAGGCCTTTCAGGGGAGAGCGCCGTCGCCAGCATGCGCAGCCTCGTCGGCGTCTACGATCCGGCGCTGCTGGAGGCGTTCGTTGCCCTCGAGGAGCAGGAGCAACAGACGACCACCGTTCGCGAGATTCCGCTGTCCGAGGTCAAGGCAGGAATGACCTTTGTCGAGGATGTGAGGACGCCGACGGGCGCCCTGCTCATCCCACGGGGGTTCGCGGTCACGCCTCCTCTATTGGAGGCAGTCGCCAGGTTCTCCTCGAAGTTCGCCAAACTCTCGGTACGAGTGTCTCCGTCCCGAGACCGCAGTCGTAGCCGGCGCAACTAAGTCGCCGGCGCAAAATAACTTGAACAGTCTCGCCGCCCCCCCCCCACCGGGCTGAGCCCGATGGGGCCCCC
>JAZDLZ010000856.1:0-7130 GCA_043801535.1 Pseudomonadota bacterium | reverse complement strand
GCCAAGCCCGGCAAGCGGCACGGCGGCATCGAGAGGCTCTTCCGGTCGCTCTTCCGTCGTCGGGACAGCTCGCACGCTCCCGTCGTCGCCGGGGACCACCACTACCCAGCCGCTCCTCCCGTGCACCGCGATGCCGAGATGGAGTTGGGCACCGGTCTCGTTGCGGTAGCCGAAGCCCAGGTAGTCGCGGATCGTGCAGGTCGGGGGCTCGTGAGCTGGCCGCCGGTCGTGGATTGCGCTCGCCGTGAAGCCGTCTGGGCCCTGGACGAGACACACTGCGCGCAGCCCCGTCGGTGCACTGGCGTGGGCAGGCGAGTCGCCGCGCGGAGTGGCGAACGAACGAGCGGCAAACCGTTCAGCAGGCGGGGAAGCGCCGGGCCAGCGCAGCCCCACCAGCATCAGCAGCCCCGCCAGCGCCGCCGTGCTGCCGAGCACTACCGGTCCCATCACGGGACGGGCGTGACGAAGGCCAAGGAACCGCCAGATGCGGCGATGCGGCGGCAGTGGCGGTGGCAACACTCTCAGACAGAGCAGATCCTTCTCCGGTGCGGTGAGCCCACCCGCGAGCGCACCGTCATCCGACGGAGCACCATCCGGTGTGCCACCGGCCGAGGATGCGGCAGCGGGCCGGTCCCCGCAAGCAAGTTGTGCCTGCGCAGCAAACAGCAGGTCGTAGAGGCGCCGACAGGACGGGCACTCGGCAACGTGGAGCCGAGGTTTCGCCGCCAGATCATCGCCCTCGATGAAGCTTCGTTCGATGACGCGTTGAGCTCGGCGACAATCCATGACTCACGTCCTTGCGCTTGCGCGCCCACCTGGGGCCGCGGTCACGCCGCGACCGGCGGGAAGATAGCCACTGTCGCGGAGGTATCCGACCAGACGAGCGCGCAGCTCGACTTCTATGGTGCGAACCCAGCGGCGGGTCCGGCCAAGACGACTGGCCATTTCCCGCTGTGACAGACCCTCTTCCCAGCGTAGAGCGACGAAACGGCTCTCGTCTTGGTCGAGCTCGCTGCGAAAGGCTTTCATCAGATCGGCCAGCTCCGCCGCCAGATAGGCCTATTCCGGCGAGCAAATCGCGGCGCAACGGGTGTTCTCTTCGACGGCCAGCAAGGAGGGCGTGCGGCCAGCGCTGGCAGCATTCGCGCGCAGGCGGTCGATAACCATGTTGTGCGCGATGGTGCGCAGGTAGGTCTCGTACGATCCGAGCCCGTCGTAGCCCAGCCGAGCAGGCTCCTCGAACGCACGGCGAAAGGTCTCGGCCACGAGATCGTGAAGGTCGTAGCGGTCCTTGATGCCGGTGAATCTCATGGCCTGACCCCCGCCATGGAAGCGGAACCCCGCTTGAAGGTGGCGGGCAAGGACGCCGCTGTAGTGATGAAAGACTCGTTCCATGGCCTGCCTGTCTCCAGCGCGAAACTGTTCGAGCAGAGAGCGATCACTGGCGAGCAACATCGGAGCACATCTCTGCCCACTCACAGAATGAGAACGGAATCGGCAGCGAAACGGGCCCGTTTTTTTCGCAATGCGGCGTGATGTCAGAATGCTACTCGAAGAACCGGCGCCTGCCAACCTGACCACTTTGGCGGACAGCCGATCGTGGACTCCGAATCAAAGAGACTCAATAGGCCGGCACGAGAGCGAAGTTGTTCTGGTGGTCGACAGGCAATTCCACGGCCTGACGCTGGGCCGCGGGCAGGAAGCCATCAGCAGCGACCTTGACGAGGTAGATGCCATCGAGGGCAAGACCATCGAAACGGTACTGGCCGAGCGAGTCGGTGACGACCTCCTGGGTGGCGAGCCGAACAATGGCGCCGGGGACAACCGGCGCTGATGGCGCAAGCCCGCCTGTGCGCACCACGCCTACGATGCTGCCCGTTTTCGCCGTGCAATCGTAGGAGCAAGGAGCGTCGCTGCCGTCCATCAAGCGCATGAGCTTCGACCAATCCCAACCCTTCCCTGGGTCAGTGTGACGCTCCGGTCCGCCGAACTGGCATGGCGCATCGGGGTTCGGAACCTCGTCATGACCGATGACATGACAGCGATCGCGCGGGATACCCCAGCGTTGCGTGATGTCCCTTATCAGATCGGCCGAGGCCTGGTACATGGTGTCGGTGAACCAGGCCCCAGGATCCTCGACGAAACCTTCGTGCTCGATTCCGACCGCGAGTCGACCGAGACTGGTCCCGATATGAAAGCCCGTGTCTTTCTCCTTCACCATCTGAGTGACCTGACCAGTTCGTGAGACGACGTAGTGGGCAGAGACGCCGGCTCGCGGATTCCTGAACCAGTCGATGCATCCCTGGTAGCTCACCTGAGCAACATGGACGACGACGAACGAAGGTTGAAAGACTGCCCGTCCGTACATGAAATAGTCCGCCGGAAGGAACGCTGCACGGTGGTAGTCTGGCCGTTGCGCGACCCAGTCGTCATTCATGACGTGCAGTCGAGCGCAGCTTGCCGCAACGAGGGAAACGAAGGCACCGACGCGTAGTACTGCGAGACGCGGCTGCGCGGTCCCCATTATCGCGTTGCCCCGAGACTGGCCACCGTCTGGTTGTATGACTCGAATCGGCGCCGGTCACAATAGAAGACCAGATAATCGCCATCCGAATCGGTCACACCAAGGGGTAGATCGAGCGGTTCGCGAAAGAAAGGCGAGCCATCGTCTTTCTCGTCGTCGAACACCGGCTGTGGCAACGCCTCGACCATCACGACTGGCTCGCCGTAGGCGGGTAGCTTCTTGATCTTCATTCCTGCCTTCCACTTGACCAGTTGACCCGAACGAAACTGATGGCTCTTCTGGAAAACACTCCAGGTCGAACCTGGCAGCCCAAGCACGGCCGCTTCATCCTTGTAGCATGTCGTCCGCTTGCTCCCTACCCGCTTCTGCACCCCCCTTAGCACCATTCGGCCGCCGAACCTACGACCACCGCATCCGCGAACAAGTCTGCCAGTTGGGCAACAGACGCCCGACGAGATGTACTACGGGAGCGCCTGAACACCCAACGAGACCAAACGCGAGGTCGCAGCTCGTGACGACTACCGGTGCTCATTTGTGGACACCGCCGGGAATCGCTGCAATCAAGGACCTTACTCTTTGAAACCACAGAAGAAATCCGTCCTGGAGCAAGGGGAAGTTCAGACTAGATTTTCAAGCGATTTGGGCTGACGGAATATCTAGACCTGACGGGAGGGGCCCCGTCGAGGTTCCCTCGATGGGGAGGGGCGGGCACGCCCCTTTCTATTGAGACAAGACGCCGAACCGCACTCGCACGAAACCAGCAGCACCGGCGGTCTTCAAGACCTTGGCAATCAGCACCGAATCGGAGCTCTTGTCCGCCATGAGCAAGAAGCTGTCGCGCGCAGTAGCGTCCTGGTACTGAGTGTCACGCTCTCTCGTCAACTTGATGTTGCGCAGCTTGTTGTACAGGGGAGTAATCTGTGGATCCTCGTCATTCACTCCCACCACTCGGCTCTCCTGGATCTGGGCTATCGCCTCTTGACCCACGATGATCTCGCTCCTGGTCACGGTAACCATCAAGGTCTCCACCACCTTGTCGTTGCTTATCGAGGCTGGGAGAGTGAGGTCCGACCTCTTGACCTCGAGATCCTGGGCCGTGTACGAGGCCAAGAGAAAGAACAGCAGGTTGGAGAGAATGTCCATCAGTGCTGTCAAGTTCAGCGAGAAAGCCCCGCTCGAGCTCTCGCCAAATGACAATCGCTTTCCGGTCATTTCACGGTCCCCGACACTACGATCTCCGGCAGGAGCTTGGTAACCCAGCGCTTACCACCTGCGACGGTCTCGTGCTCTCGAGCGGCATCCATGGTCTTGATCATGAGCCCATATGGAATGCCCGGCTCGGGCACGATGATGAGCGTCTTCGAATCCTTGTAGCGCTCCTTGATCGTTACCAGGTGGGAGTGAAGCGCCTGAAGGTCGTGCTCGCCGCTGGCGGCACTCGCGCCAATTTGCCGTCGCAGCCCCTCGAGCTCCTGGGGAGTCTGGACAGCGCCGGTGACGCTCACGTCGAACCCCGTCTTGGAGATGTTGACCATGACGGTAACCGCCTGCGCCTTGTCTTCGACGTCGCTCTTGCCCTTGCTCTGCACTGGCACGGTCGCCTGAATCATCATGACCACGCAGGTCCCGAAGCTGGCGAGCAGAAAGAAGAGCAGGTTGGACAAGATGTCCATCAGTGCAGTCATGTTGAGCTCGACTGGCGGCGTTGCTGCCTCGCCGAAGACGCTGCCACCGAATCCCGACGACGACGATGACGTTTCGGCGCCGGGGTCTGCTCCTCCTCCTGACACCTATGCCTCCCCTCTCATCACTCCAGCCGCGGCGGCGGCGCCACCGCCACCCTGCGCTCGAGCACGGCGAGCCTCCGAAGACGTCAAAAGCTCGTCGACCAAGGAGGCCATCGAATGCTCCATCCGAGTGAGCTCTTTGCCCTGCTTCGACGACACGATCAGATAGGCGACGACCGTCACCGTTGCGACCGTCAGCCCGAAGAACGTGTTGTAGAAGGCGATGGCGACACCTTTGGATAGGGCAGCCTGCCTGGTCGCAGCATCGGCATCGGACATACCGGCGAAAGAAATGATGAGCCCGTGGATAGTGCCAAGGAGTCCCAACAGCGTGGCCAGATTGGATAGCTGCGGCAAGGCCGCAGTGCCACGACGATAACGCGCCAGCTCGGCCACTGCCGCGGTCTCGATGCCCCGCCGGATCTCCTTCTCGCTGCGATTCGCCCGAGCCAGCGCTGCCCGCATCATCTCCTGCAACGGGTGCTTGCCACCTGCCAATTGAAGAGCACGGCTGTAGTTCCCCTCGCGCACCGCGCGCAGAACCTCGTCGCAGAGCTTGGGCGTGTCGATGCGGAACTTCATCCATAGCCAATAGACACGATGGATGATTAGCCCCACTGCAAAAATGGACGCGCAGAGAATGCCGTACATGAAAATGCCGCCGGCATTGAGAATCTCGAACAAATGGCTGATCTTCATGGATGCCCTTGCCGCTCCTCTACTTTCTTGAGAGCCAGGATTGCGTCGGTATAGTCTTGCTTGAGCTCGAGTGCGCGGCGATAGCAGCGCTTGGCCTCTTCGTAGCGACCAGCCTCGACGTGCAGCTCACCTGCATGGTAGTGGGCCTCGGCCATGGCTGGATTCAGCTTGATCACTTCCTCGAATTCTGCGAGTGCCTCCTTGGTCTTGCCCTTGTTGTACAGGACAAAAGCCGTAATGTAGTGAAGTCGCGGGCCACCACCACCGTCCAGACCCGATGCTGCCTTCAGCTCAGCCAGCGCAGCGTCGCCTCTGCCAGAACGGTAGTACATCTCGGCGAGATCCACCCGCAACGCCGCGTCCCTCGGATACAGCCTGGCACCCTCGCCGAGCGTCTCGACTGCCTTCTCGACCTCGCCCTGCTTCAAGAACAGCTCGGCAAGCTTGCGCCGGGCCGTCGAATCACCCGGATTGTGCTTCAGCAGGTCGAGATATGCTTCCGCCGCCCGATCCTTCGCTCCAAGACCTTCCGCCAGTCGGGCAAAGTCGAGCCGTGCCGCTGCATCGCCGCCACCGTGCTTGATAGCTTCTCCGTACCGGGCGAGCGCTTCCAGATGTGCGCCCTTTCGCTCGTAGACAGCTCCCAAGGCGTGCAAAATCTGTGCGTCCTCTGGCGCCTGAGTGAGCGCTTGCTCGATGCTGTCTACCGCTTTGTCCAGATCTCCCTTTGCCAAGAGCGCCTTGCCCAAGAATAAGTGTGCTTGAGGATCGTACGGATTCAGCTCGACCACCCGCCTGAATGCCTTGACCGCCTCATCGTACCTCTTCTCTTCGAGAGCGACCAGTCCGAGACCGTGAAACGAGGCAGGATCCTTGGGCGACAAGGACTGTGCCTCACGGTAAGCCTTCATCGCCTCGCCAGCTCGTCCTACTCTGAGGTAGGCATCGCCCAACGCCAGGTGAGCCTGCCCCATGCGCGCGTCGAGACGGACGGCGGTCTCGAGCTCGGCAATCGCTTGCTCCAGCAATCCACGGTGCAGGTAGGCGAGACCCAGATTGTAGTGGGCAGTGGCGTACGATGACCGAGAGCCGGTCGCTCTGGCGAACGCATCTATGGCCTCGTCGCGCCGGCCTAGACGGTCGTACAGCACTCCCAGGTTGTTCCATGCCTCGGCATGGTTGGCCGCCAGCCGGACCGCCTCCTCGTAGGCGCTGATTGCTCCCTCGATCTGCCCTCCTCGCTGGCGCATACAACCAAGATTGAAGTGCAGATCAGCATCGTCCGGCGCTGCTTTCAGCCCGGCCAGATAGGCATCGGCAGCGCCGGCCAGCTCGCCCTTTCCCGCCAGAAGATTGCCCAGGTTGTTCCAGCCAGCAGCGTGTCCGGGAGCAAGGTCGACGAGGGCTCGATAGGTGGCAATGGCAGCGTCGACGTCCTTGGCTCGCACGTAGGCATCGGCCAGCTGAAACCTTGCGTCCTGGGATTGGGAGTCGGCGGCAACTGCCTCTTTCAGATACGAAATCTCTTTGACGATCAGTCCTTTCCTTCGATAGGCCACAGCAAGACAGAGCAACGCCTCGCTACTTCCCAGCTTGCTGGCGGCAGTCCAGTGTCGGATGGCATCGTCCAAGCGCCCCCGCGAGAAGTACGCGGTGCCAATGTCTAGCTGAATCGCTGGATCCTGCGGAGCCAACGCCATCGCCTCGCTGAACTCCCGCTTGGCTGCCTCGAGATCGCCCTCCCTTGCCAATGCCACGCCGAGGGCGATCCGTGCCGCCGCGCTGGCAGGATCCTTCTTGACCGCCTCGAGAAGCTGCGATGCTCCAACCGCCGGACCTGTCGCGGCCGGCGGGGGCGACACGGTCACCGGTTTGTCCACGGTCACCGGTTTGTCCACGGTCGCCTGGGCCGCAGCGCTTCCCGGCACAGCAGCGACGGCAACGGCAACGGCAACGGCAACGGCGAGTAGTGCCGCGAGGATCGTCGCCGCGCCCACGCCTGGGCCGCGACGGCGAGAGCGCCGATCGGTTTGCCGGACCGAGGCAGACGAAGCGCCGGGGGCGCAGCCGCAAGGAGCGAGGAGGGAGCATACCCGTCGGTATGTGAAGGGGGGGCCCCG
>JAZDLZ010000847.1:0-2912 GCA_043801535.1 Pseudomonadota bacterium | reverse complement strand
GCACTGGCAACGCTGCCGGCACTGGCAACACCAGCGGTGCTCGTAGTACCAGCGACGGATTGGGCAGATGCGGCAGCGATCGCTTCGGCGCGCGTGAGCCGAATCAAGGACTCGCCTTCTTCCACCGCGCCCAGAGCTTCGAGCTCGGCGTGTGCCTGTTCGGCTACCGCCAGCGCCTCCTTTGCCCGGTTCTGTCCGAGCAGAGCTTGGCCAAGTACTGCGAGCGCTGATGCCCGCAGCGATGGGCAGGCAGCCAGAATTTGCACGGCTGTCCTGGCCTCTTTTTCGGCGGTAGCGAAGTCGCATCCGAACAGGGCTGCTTTGGCGAGGTACATCCAGGCCACTCCCTCGAGACGCTGGTCGCCTTGTTTCTTGAATGCCTCGATTGCCCGTTGTTCGAGGACACGGGCTTCCGCGAGCTGACCTCGATAGGCCAGTACGTGGCCGAGATTGTGCAGGGCCACAGCCGAGAGCTCGTGCAGGCCCATGCGATCGGCGGCGGCGATGGCGCCACGCAGCGAATCTTCGGCGCTCTGGTAGTCTCCCAGCTCGGAATAGATGAAGCCAAGGTTGGTCCTGACCGAGCAGGCATTGCGCCGGTCGTCGGTGGCGTCAAAGGCGGCGAGGGCATCGACTAGACCCTGAAGGGCTGCAGCGGGATCACCCTTTACCGAGGCGCGGAACGAACGTAGCTCGTGAACCAGGGCCATCGCGTGACGGTCAACTTCGGGGTCCATCGCGAGAGACTCGATACGCTCGATCAGCGCGTCGGTTGCTGCATACCGCCCGCCAAACAGAAGAAAGTCGGCGGCGCGGCACAGGCAGACGATCTGGTCGTTCTTGGCGTCTTCGTCTGGAGTCGCAGCTTTCGCCTCCTCGATGCATGCTTCGATCTGATCCAGATGCCCGAGCTTTCCTGCCGAAAGGGTTAACTGGGCAAGGGCGCTGAACCAGGCAGCGCTACCGGGCGGCAAGCTCGTTGCAGCAATCCGGCCGCGCTCTTCGGCGAGCGACAGCTCACCGCGCCAGACGTGGGCCTCGGCTTGAACGAGCAACAGGCTGCCAAGCAGGCGGATTCTTTCCTCGGATTCCAGTGTTTCCTCGAATGAGTCCCGGCCTCGTTGGGCTCTCTCGATTGCCGCCCCGAGGTCGTTTGCTCCCAGTGCTTGCTGGGCGGCACGTAGATACCAGGGAACACAGCGCCCCAGCTCTCCGCCCCGGCGGAAGTGCTCGGCGAGAGTGATCGCGTCGCTGTGACCGGCGCGTTCGAGCCAGTCGCCAGCGAGCCGATGACCGAGGACTCGATCGTCGTCGGTGAGCATCGCGTAGGCCGCCTCTCGGACGAGGTCGTGTCTGAAGGTATACTCGGGATCTTTCCTGTCGGCTGCCAAGCTCGCTCGGGCGAGTAACTCGCGATCGGCGAGGTGCTCGAGCCATTCGCTGCTGGTCTCGGTCTCGGTCTGGGTTTCGTCGCCCAGCAGGGCCGTAACTCCGAGACTGGAGAACTTCGAGCCAAAAACGCTCGCAGCCCGCAGCACTCGTTTGGCCTCGCTTCCTTCGGCGTCGAGGCGAGTCTGCACGATGCCGAGCACAGTATCCGGGAAATCATCGTGTTGGCCGTTGGATACTGCCCTGATTAGCTCCTCGAGGAAGAAGGCATTGCCGTCGGCTCGTTCGACGATTCGTGCGACGATGGCAGCATCGACGTCCGGGCCCAGAACGTCCTTCACCAGCTTTTCGCTGGCCTTTCGCGGTAGGGGGCCGAGGTTGATCGTCTGCAGCTGTCGTTCCCTCCAGATACTGGGGAACCGATCGAAGACCTCTGGCCGACCTAGCGCCAGGACCATGAACGGCTGCTCTTGGAGGTGACGCAAGGCAGCGTCGACGAATTCGATCGTGGCCTGATCTCCCCAGTGGATATCCTCGAGTATCAAGAGCACAGGCCGGTCACTACACTCGGCTCCTAGCCAGTCCTCCCAGGCAGTGCGGGCTCCGTCGGCCATCAGTAGCGGGTTGCGGCGAGCGGCACGCAGCGCCTCGCAGGTTTCGTCGGGGAATGGTGCTCCCGCCAGCTCACCGAGAAAAGAGGCGACTCGAGGAAGTACGTCGGACGAGACGCGTTTCCCTACCCGTTTCGCCAGCTTGGCGCGCCGGCTCTCGAGCGGCTCGTCATCCCTGATTCCGGCCGAGCGCCGGAGCGCGTGTCCGAGCATTCCGAATGGCGAGCCCGTACCAAGCGCGTCCGGAGTGCCGAAAAGCAGGGTGGCCGGCTCGCCCCGCTGGGACACCCAGTCGAGAAACGCCTGGCGGAGTCGGGTCTTGCCTGCGCCAGGAGGGCCAGCGACGAGCGCCACACTGGCGATGCTCTCCTCGATGCACGACGAGAAAAGACTAGTGAGAGCAGACAGCTCGCGGGTTCGGCCGACAAATGGCGTCGTCTTCCCCAGGAGACGGCGAGATCCCTCGGCGACGTCTCGTTCGCCAGTCAGAATGATTGTGTCGTCTACTCTGCTCACCTCGAAGCGAGAGTCCAATAGTGAGGCGGTGGTCTCGTCAAGGCGAATCGCGCCCGGCACGACCTTGCGGAGCGAGCCCACGCCGCGATCGAGAACATCACCCACGACCGTGCGGGTGGAGAACTGCCCCTTTCCTGTGGCCAGCATGATCGGAATGCTGGGCAGGTAGTGCCGCATCGCCAGGGCGCAGCGGGCAGCCCTGCTTGCCTGGTCGGGAGCTCCACCAGTGTCGCTGATGGTCACTACCAGCGGGCCGCTTCCTAGCGACAGCAATTGTCCACCCTGGGCCTCCACTGAGGCGAGTAGCTCCTTGTTCACAAGGGCGTTGCTGCTGTAGGAATGCGCCACCGCCGCAGCCGAAAGCGGAACGGATGGCGGCGACGTGCCGTCTGCACA
>JAZDLZ010000789.1:0-2082 GCA_043801535.1 Pseudomonadota bacterium | reverse complement strand
GGGGGCCTCGGTTTTGGCGCGCCCGTCGACCCACGTAGCGAATCGGCTCGGCCGTGGTGGGCGCGCCCATTCCGAGGCTCCTGCGGGCTCTCGATCCCTACTGCGCCTCGCTGTCGTCAAAAAGGAGCCGCACCCAATCGGTATAGCCAGAGAGAGGCAAGACCTCCATCCGATCGAGCAACGCCAGTGGGATCGCATCGCTGGTGTTCGCCGTGCAGATGAAGAGAACCCTGGAGAGATCGAAGGGCACTCCGAGATAGGTGTCGACGAACGCGTGGTTCTGCGCCGGGTCGAGCACCTCGAGCAGGGCTGCCGCCGGGTCCCCGTGAAACCCGACGCCCAGCTTGTCGACCTCGTCGAGCATGAAGACCGGATCCGCTGCTTCTCCTCTGGCGATCGCCTGCAGAATCCGGCCGGGCATTGCTCCGATATAGGTGCGACGATGGCCGCGAATCTCCGCCTCGTCGTGAATGCCGCCGAGGCTGATCCGAATGAAATGGCGTCCCATCGCTCTGGCGATCGATTGTCCCACTGAGGTCTTCCCGACGCCTGGCGGTCCGACAAAGCAGAGAATGGGCTCTCGTCGAGTTTCGTCACGAGGCACGGGCGCCCTGGCCGTCGATGGATCCGCGCTGCTCGGGGCCTGCGTATCGCCATGTTCTTGCTCCGATCGCTCTCGATCAGCGGGCGCCGTGGACGGCGGATTGGCGGCCGACGACTTATCGTCTGCCAGCTGCCTGTTCAGGCTCTGGCCGGGGGCGGATTGTCCGTCAGTCGGCGTCGGCGGAGGCGGAGGCACGGAGCCAGGTCTGTGGCTCGGGCGTTGGTCCGGATAGCGTTCGCCACGGAGCTTTCTGACTGCCAGGTACTCGACGATTCTATCCTTCAGTTTGTCGAGGTCGTAGTGGTCTTCGTCGAGCACTTGCCGAGCTTTCCCTATTTCGATGGGCGTGCCAGTCAGCACTCCCCACGGCAGCTTGATGACCCAATCCAGGTAGGTGCGAATGATTCCGTGCTCGGGAGAAGCCGTCGGCGTTCGCTCGAGACGCTCGACCTCGCGATCGGTCTCCTTCCTCACTTCTTCCGGGAGTGGGAGCTTGTCGAGGCGCTCGCGCAATTCGTGCGATTCGGCCTGCTCGGGCTCCGCCTCCCCGAGCTCGCGCCTGATCGCTTCCATTTGCTGTCTCAGAATGTGCTCTCGCTGTGCCTTGGTCATCTCGGCGGTGGTCTCGGCGCTGATTCTCCCCATCAGCTTGCGAACTGCCGTCTCGTGCTGGAGGAGATCGAGCAGTCGGCGCAGCTTGCCGGACACGGAGTTGATTTCGAGGAGCTCCTGGCGCAACGTGGTGGGGATCGGTAAGCTCGAAGCCACCAAGTAGGCTACGTGTCGAGGCTCGTTCAGAGCGCGAGCAGCACTTGCAGCCTCGTTGGACAGCTCGGCAGCTACGGTGACGAGCTCGATGAACAGATCCCGCACCGACCTGGTGAGCGCCTCGAGTTCGATTCCTGTTTCGACGACGTCCGGCGCCCGGTCTACTCTGGCAACGAGGAACGGCTCGGTCTGCACGAAGTCGCTGAGGCGGATCCGCTCTACCCCGTGGACGGCAACCTTGATGGTCTCTTCGTGAAGCTGAGTGATCTCGTGAAGCAGGCCAAGGGTGCCGACCCGGTAGAGGTCCTCGGGTTGGGCGGGGACGCGATCGGGGTCCCTCTGTGTCACCAGAGCAATCAATCGGTTGGTTCGAATCGCCTCGCGTACTAGCCGCGCCGAGCGCTGCTGGCCGACGAGAAGCGGGGCAACCATCAGGGGAAAGACGACAGTATCCCTGAGTGGTAGCACCGGCAAAACGTCAGGAACAGTGATGACATGGGTAGTCGTATCGAGGTCACTCATTGCGGGTCCCCACAACAAACAAATGGAAACCCGCAAGTCCCGTGCCTGTGGCGGGTGTGATCGTTGCTCGTTGGTCCCCCGTCGATGGCGGCGAAACCAGAGCGTCAGCGATACCCGACGTGGACGTGTCTCGGTCGGATGGACATGACAAGGCACCCGAGGGAGCGCAGGCCGTTCTCGGTCTTTGG
>JAZDLZ010000767.1:0-3805 GCA_043801535.1 Pseudomonadota bacterium | reverse complement strand
CCTGTGTCGGACGACCTACCAGGCGATCGGCGGTGTTGCCGGCTCGCTTGACGAGCATGCCGACGGCGTGCTGGCAGAGATGACGCCGGCGCAGGTGGAGGTGGCGCGCCAGTTGTTGCTGCGCCTTGTGACAACGGCAGGCACCAGGCGAGTGGTGGCGCTGCCAACAGCAGTATCAGGTCTCGGCCCGAGCGTGAAGGAAGTCCTGGAAAAGCTCACCAGTGCGCGTCTCCTCATGGTGCGGCGGGCCAGAGGCGACACTGGCAGGGCGGGCGACGAGGCAGTCCTCGAGCTCGTCCACGAATCGCTGCTGCGTACCTGGAAACGGCTAGCACGCTGGATCGAGGAAAGCCACGAGGAGTTGGCGCTGCTTGCCGAGGCGGGCCAGGCAGCCGAGCTCTGGCAGCAGCGCGGCCGGCGCGACGAGGAGGTATGGCACGGCGACGCCCTCGCCGAGACTCGCCGCAAGCTGGCGCGCCTCTCTGCCAGCGTGCCCGACCTGGTGTCTCGATTCCTGCACGCTGGGCTGCGCAAAGAGCAGCGGCGACGGCGGCGAAAGCGGTTGCTGGCCATCGGCGGAGCGACGTTTCTCGGGGCAGTGGCGCTGGTATCGCTGCTGCAGCAGCGTGCGACCCAGGCCCAGAAGGTGCGCGTCGAAGCAGAGCGAGCCCGCGCCGAGGAAGGGTGGAGCCGCGCACGGCAGGGCGAAGCCGAAACCCAGGCCGAAGGCGCAAGTGCTGCCTTGGGCCGCGGCGCAGTGCTGGAAGCGCGGGCGAGGCTCCGGAGCTCTTTGCAGACCCGCGACTCTATCCTGGGCCGCGCGCTGTGGTGGAGACTTCACCGCAATCCCGTGGAGTGGACAGTCAACCTTGCCGACATTGCCCAAGACGTGGCGTATTCGCCGGATGGTCGCAGCGTGGCGGTTGCCTGCAAAGATGGGCTTGTGTACCTCATCGACGTTGATACCACCGAGACTCGCATGCTCAGAGACAAGCTCGAATCGGTGATGTCTGTCGACTATTCTCCGGACGGGCGGCATCTGGCGAGTGGTCTCTATCCAGGTCCGGTGCGCATCTGGGATCTGGCAGCAGCTACCTCTCGAGAGCTTCCCGGCCACGATGGCGTTGTCCGCGCAGTTGCCATCAGCCCTGATGGCAAGCTCCTGGCTTCGACGGGCTGGGACAAGACTGTGCGAATCTGGTCGTTTCCTGCTGGCAAGCTGGAGCGAGTGCTGCCCGCGGCAAACCCTGTCAACACCGTTGACTTCAGTCCGGACGGGCTCTGGTTGGCGTTTGCTGGCCGGCACAGGTCGATCCACTTGTACGACGTGCGTTCCTGGACCGAAGTCCGTCGGATCAACGGTCCTGCTGCTGGAATCATCGATGTCGCTTTCAGCCCAGATGGCATGCTGCTGGCTTCGAGCAGCGTCGATCTGTCGATTCGCCTGTGGAGCACCGCTTCCGGGGAGCAGCTCGGCTCTCTGACCGGCCATTCGCATCACGCAGCATCCCTCGCGTTCAGCACGGACGGGATGGAGCTGGCGGCGGGAATGGCGGACGGAACCGTCCGTCTCTGGAGCTTGGCGCGTCGCGAGACCGTACGCATTCTGACCGGCCACGACAATGTTGTCCGAGGAGTCGCCTATGGCCCTGATGGTCGCACCCTGGCCTCGGCAAGTCAGGATCAGACCGTGCGGTTGTGGCACGTCGCGAGCAGTACCTGGTCGGGAACGGCTGCGGGACGGCGAGCAACGAGCGTGGACGGAGAGAGTGCGTCGAACACTCTGGGTCAAGGCCACGACTCGGCTTCATGGGGTCTCAGCTTCAGTCCTGATGGACGATCAATCGCTTCCTCGGGTCACGACGGAACCCTACGGCTCTGGAATGTTGCCTCGGCCAGGGAGGAGTGGTCTTCCCGCAGCCCGGAGGGTGAGATGTTGACAGTCTCGTTCAGCCCAGATGGCAAGCTGCTGGCCAGTGGTGGAAGCGACACGAGGATTCACTTTTGGGAGGCGGCCTCGGGACGATTGATTCGTCGGTTGCCAGGGCACGAGAATTGGATTCGGGAGGTGGCGTACAGCAACAGCGGCAATACCGTGGCGTCCGCCAGCGACGACCGGACAATCCGGATCTGGGATGCGGCCACTGGGGTGGAGAAGGGGAAGTTGGTTGGCCATAGTAGCTCAATCGCGAGCATCGCCTACAGCTCGGACGACCGCTGGCTGGCTTCCGCCGGCGATTCTGACGGAACAATACGGGTGTGGGACCTGGCCTCAAGGCGAACCGTCAATACTCTCGCCACTGGTGCAAACCAAACTGCTGGCCAGATCTCGGTGGTCTTTTCTCCTGCTGGCCGGCTGCTCTTTTCCAGTGGGGGGAACGGTGTGCGGCGTTGGGATCCGAGGAGTGGTCGCGAATGGCTGTTGCTCGAGTGGCCACAGCCTCGCGACGGCTTCGTTTCCATCGATCCATCTGGCCGGCTACTGGCTGTTTCGGCGACAAACGAGGTCCTCCTGGTGGACACGGACAGTGGCAAAGCCAGAACCGTTGGTCGTTGCCACGGCCGGGCAATACGTACCGCCTTCAGCCCAGACGGACGACTGGTGGCAGCGAATGCAAACGATGGCACGATCCGGGTGTGGCAAGCGGATCGGCTCATGCCCTTCTGGCGGGCGCCGGTGCTGCTGCCGCCGCCGCTGCGCCGACTGTTCACTCACCAGGGCTGGATGCTCTCTGCTCCCTCGACGTCGAGCACCGACTGGGAGCGAGCAGTCGAGGATCGCGGCATCTACGGAACGACCAGCAGCGACGACAGACTCCTTTGCCTGCGCGTCGCTGCCGAACGGCTCGAGCAGTGGGATCTCGCCAATGACGTGCTGGTCAGCACCGAGGAAGTTCCTGGGCTCGAGAGTATTCAGGCCATTCCGGGCGGTGGCTGTGCCAGCCTGGCTCGCGGCGAAGTGCGTATCCACCGCCGCAGCCAGCAGACCGCGGCGGCCACGCTGCTCGGCATGACCGAGGCCAGCGTGCTTGCTAGCCACGAAAACGAGCTGCTTGTCGTCGCCGGCCGCCAAGTGCTCGTCGTCGAGCCCACGTCAGCCACAGCCACGGCTACGATCAAGGCGAGCTATCCAGTCGCTGTCGGTGTTTCCGCAGTCGGCCGGGTCGGGGACTATCTGGCGGTCGGCTACCGGCAAGGGCAGGTCGAGCTGATTCCCACCCGCCATGACATGTCGAAGCCAACCCACACCTTCAGGGGAGCACCCTCGGCTGCGGTCACTCGCCTCGTTGCTGGTCCGGCAGAGACGCTGGTTGGCGGCTATGGAAACGGCGCGGTCGTGCTGTGGACTCTCGCCGACGGTGCTGTGCTCGAATCAGCCAAGTTGCACGGCCCGGTTCAACACCTGGTCCACCGCGGCGACAAGCTTTACGCCGCAACCGAGGTCGGTCAATACTTGATCTGGGATCTCGGTGCCTTCTTGCAAGACTACTGCGAGCTCATGCACCAGATATGGCAGTCGATCCCCGTGGTCTGGGAGAGCGGCCTGCCAGTGAGCAGCCGATCGATTCCCCAACATCGCTGCGCAGGCCAGGCGTTCCAGGCGTGGTAGCGTGACAGCACGGTGGGCACCGTCTGCCCCCGTCAGGTCTATTTATTCCGCAACGCCAATCCATCATGATTCCAAACTGTTGTACCGGAAAAGCTCGAGATTTCTCACCTGCGCCATTCACGCAGCCTCTCGATGGTAGAACTTGAGCAGTCCGCCGATTCGCTCGCTGCACTTCACCTCGCCGACATCGCTGGC
>JAZDLZ010000740.1:0-2264 GCA_043801535.1 Pseudomonadota bacterium | reverse complement strand
ACAAGACCGAGAAGAACACCCCCTCGAAGACCAACTTCGACCCATCTCTGCCTTCCTGGTCCCCGTCTTCTTCGTTGCCACCGGCGCCAAGGTCGACGTGAGCGTATTCGGCGACTCCGCGATCCTCCTGTTCGCCCTCCTCCTCACCGTCGCAGCAGTGCTGGGAAAACAGGTCTGCGGCCTGGCAGTCCTGGAGCGAGGATTGGATCGACTATCGGTCGGCATCGGCATGATCCCGCGAGGCGAAGTCGGATTGATCTTCGCTGCCGTCGGCGCTCGCCTGATGCTGCCAACGGGGCAGCCCGTCGTTGATCCGAGCACCTATGGAGCAGCCGTGGTCATGGTCGTAGTAACGACTCTCGTTACCCCGCCGGTTCTGTCTTGGTCGCTGCGCCGGAAGAAGTAGGGGCAGAAGTAGGGGCAGAAGAGGAATTTTGGAGCTTGGCCGGATGCCTCCTACAATAGCCGCCGATGCGCAGCGCAAGACATCGTGGAACCGCCTGGCCGATCTTGCTGGCACTGCTCACCATCTCGACGCCCTGCTGGGCTGCCTCCACGAGGACCCGAATTGCAATCGTCGAAGTCACCTTTGCCGGCGACGTCTCCCCTGAAACCAAGACCGAGCTCGGCCGTGGCCTGGTTGGCGGGCTGGTGGCTGCTGGCTACGAGGTAACCAGACCAAGAGGCGAAAAGGCCGGGGAGGTTGCCGAGCTCCTGGCGTGTTCCACTACCCCATGCTTTCGGCGGGCACAAGAAATTGTCGGTGCCGACCGGTTCGTCAAGGCGAAGATCGAAATACAGGGAATTGCCTACTCCATCGAGCTCGAGCTCCTCGGCCCAGAGATGAGTGGAGGAGTTGTCACCCAAGTCGAACGATTCTGCCCAGCCTGCACCTTGAGCGAGGCCAACGACACCATTGCCAGGGCAGGACTCGAGCTCGGAAATCGGACCACCCAGGCACAACCATCCGCTGTTGCCGCCGACGAAACCGGGCGAGACCTGGCCAGTGTCTCGCCAGCAGCCATCGGCGCTCCGGTGGCGGCGACGATACCGGCGGCGACGGCGACACCCGGCGACAGGCTGCGGACAGCCGTTGCCTCGGAGAATCCTCTTTCGGCGCCCTCGTCTGCGCGGTCTGACGCACCGCCCGAGCACCCTTTGTTCCCAGAACGGCTGGAGAGCGTACCCGCCGCTCGGCCATCACAAGAAGAGGGCAACCTCATCGCCAGCCTGGGCTGGACAGAAAAACTGCGCGACCGCGACGTGCGCGAAAGGCTCAAGTGGGCCGGTATCGCCGGGACCGCCGCTGCCATCGCCAGCGGGATCGCCCTCATCGCGCTCGACGGAAACGGCACCAACTGCGCAGGCGGGGGAAGCCCGTGCCGAGACGTCTACGACACCATGACCGGCGGCGTCGCGCTGACCGGAATGGGTGGAGTGATAGGCGCAACGACCGCCTGGCTTCTCTTCGACCGTGGCAGCCTTCCTCAGTTGGCACACCAAACAGAAACGCACTGATCGAGACAAGACGCGAGGCTTGTGAACGGGGCCGGATCAACGCGACCCTGGTTCCTGGTTGGCCTAGCTTGCGCGGCGGATCTTCTGTACGTGACGGGTCGGGCGCGAGACGGCGAGGTCGTAGTTGGCCTGCAGATTGAGCCAGAACTCCGGGGTAGTACCCAGCGCCTGAGACAACAGCCACGCCGTATCCGCCGAGATACCACGCTTGCCCTTCACTATCTCGTTCACTCGCTGTACTGGGATACCCAAATGCTGGGCCAAATGCGACTGGGTGATCCCGGCAGGCTTGAGAAACTCCTCGGCGAGAATCTCGCCTGGATGGCTCGGGATGCGGTGCTTGGGGATCATGGCATTCCTCTCAGATGCGCCACTGATCGTTGACGCGGATGCTATGCTTTCCGAACATATTCCCCTTGAGCGCCTCCAATCGATTGCCTGGTGGCGTCTTCAGGTCGTCCAGTCTGGCCGCCGCGTCTAGCATGTCGAGCTTCCTCAATAGCACCACAACTACATCCGCTGGGATCCGTCTCGTGCGAGCAGTCTGCCTGCCGTGAAAAACGTCCTCGGTCAGCGCGTCCCCGAACGAAACGATCACAACAAAATAATATACGCTTTCACGGAAAGCATGCAAACACCCTTCAACGGGTGGGGTGTGATCGTTGCTCGTTGGTCCCCCGTCGATGGCGGCGAAACCAGAGCGTCAGCGATACCCGACGTGGACGTGTCTCGGTCGGATGGACATG
>JAZDLZ010000727.1:0-8020 GCA_043801535.1 Pseudomonadota bacterium | reverse complement strand
GGTACGGCTCGCACCTGAATAGGCGGCCGGAATCCCGAATCAAATCAATCGGTTGGCCACCGTCGATCGAGCAATCGCCGTCGACTCTCCGGGACACACCCGGTAATTCGATTCACTGCCTTCGCGCACATGAATGCCGGTGCGGGGCTGGTCGCACCACGGGAAGTCCCTCTTCCCAGACGACGGGCACTCTGTCCCACACCTGCCGGAGCAGATCGCAATACTTGGCGTGAAACACGCTCACGTCGAGCACCAAGCTGTCGCCGAGCTCGGTGGCGGCGTAGAACTTGCCGTCGCTGAAGAGCATGTGGATGACCGGACCGTGGAGCTTGGCCTGGTCGAGGAGAGTTCCGTTCTTCAGACTCCACATGCCGACGACGCCGTTGGCGTAGCCGGCGACCAGGGTTCCGGCAGGTCCTTCGCGCAGGCTCACCACCGGGCTCGATGGGGTTGCTTCGAACGAGAACGTCGGTCGAGCCTGTCGTCGAGAATTCCCGCGGTCGTGTCCGCCAAGCGGAACGAGCTGAATGTCGCCCTGCTGGTATCCGAGCACTAGCCAGCCGCCGGCTCGCATCATCGCCGTGACCCCAGCATCGACGTGGTAGGCTCCCGTCTCTCTTGCGCTGGTAGGCTCGCGAGCGTTCGAGACGTCGAGAACCGAGACGGTGGTGCCAGCGGCGAGCAGCAGGTCGTTGCGATCCCAGGAGAGGGCGCTGGCATTGTCAGCCAGCGCTGCTTCGTTGCCGCCGACCGCCAGTAGCGCCGCCTTCTCTCCGGCAAGGTAGGCGCAGCCTCGGGACAAAGAAACGATCTGGCGTACTCCAGGGATGCTCTTCTTGGCTAGCTGCCGGTCGGTAGCACGGTCCCAGATTTCCAGTGCCTCGTCGCCGCTGACCAGGCAGATCAGACGGCCGTCGTCACTCGGCCAGGCTGCCAGCTTGGCACGCTCCTCGAGCGCCCGTCTCCAGGATGAAGGGCGACTTGCCGCAGGGTTGGCGGCGGTGGCGGTATCGAGCTGCTTGAAGCCCAGGTGAGTGGCGATTTCCGGCGGTGAGGGCAGGAGAATCGGGCCGCGCCAATACGGCCTGCCGTCGGCGTTCCAGAGTCTCACGGTTCCGTCGTCGCTGGTGGTGGCGAGCAGATCTCCAGCTGGGCTGAAGCGGGCGAAATTGACCTCGCCGCGGTGACCGCGCAGGTGCACGGTCTTTCCACTCTCGACGTCGACGAGTGCTGTTCGTCCGTCGGAGAGAGGAACGGCGAGACGAGCGCCGCTCGGGTCGAAAGAGAGCCAGTGGGAGCGTCCTTCCTGCTCGAGCACCCGTATGGCTGTACCATCCTCGGGCTGCCAGAGTCTCACCGTTGTGTCGGCGCTTGCCGAGGCCAGCAATCTACCGTCTGGCCTGAATGCGACACCGTACACGGGAGCCTCGTGGCCGTGAATGACGGCCAGCGTCTTGCCCGTGCTCGTCTCCCAAATCCTCATGGTATGGTCTTGCGAGCCGGAGGCCAGCAGCCGGCCATCTGGGCTGAAGGCGACCGCGAGAACGCGTCCATTGTGCCCGGTGAGAACGGCCCTGCTCGTGCCCGTCGCAAGATCCCAGATCCGGATAGTCTTGTCCCAACTGCCCGATGCAAGCAAAGCACCATCGGGGCTGACCGTGACCTCGAATACCGGCTCGGTGTGACCCACGAGCAGACGCTGCTGCACTCCGGTTTCCAGATTCCAAGTCCTTACCGTCGCGTCGCTGCTGCCGGTCGCCAGTGTCATGCCATCCGGGCTGAACGTCACTCCGGAAACCCGGGCGGTGTGACCGCTGATTGTTCGCTCCTCGACGCCGGTCGCGACCCGCCAGAGCCGCACCACGTTGTCCGCTCCTCCCGAGGCGAGGAATCTGCCGTCGCTCGTGAAGGCGGCGCCCCAGACGTCGGCGGTGTGACCCATTGCGGCTCGCGGTCGTCCTCCTTCCCGGGGCACTCTCCACAGGCGCAAGCTCTTGTCGTTGGCGACCGATGCCACAAAGCGTCCGTCGGGGCTCAAGGCAACGTCCCGGACGATATCGGAGTGTCCGACGAGCACCTGGCGCTCGATCCCCAGGCGTGCGTCCCAGATGCGAATCGTCTTGTCGAAGCTGCCAGAAGCAATGAGCGAGCCATCGGGGCTGAACGCTGCTCCGTTGACTGCTGCCCGATGTCCTTCGAGACGAAGCTGCTCGACACCCGAAGACACGTCCCAGATTCGCAGGATTCGGTCGAAACCCGCGGAGACGAGCCGTTTTCCGTCGGGACTGAAGGCGATTCTCCAGACTCCGTCGGAGAGGGTCGCCATGGTCCGCGACGTGCCCTGGTCTCGATCCCAATACAGGATCTTCCCGTCGAGGCCGGCCGAAACGAGGGTCTTGCTGTCTGGGCTGAAGGCGAGACCCCACACCGAATCGTCGTGCCCGTGGAGGGTCTTGATTCTCTCCCCCGAGGCGGCGTTCCAGACATTGATGCTGCGGTCGTTGCTCCCGGTGACGAACAAGGAGCCATCGGGACTGAAGTTGACGGCGTAGACAGGAAGGCTCCCGTGCTCCATCGTCACCGTCTTGCCCAATGCCAGGTCCCAAATCCGGATTCTCCCCGAAGTGCTGGTCGCCGCCAGTCGTTTCCCGTCCGGCGAGAACACGACCGCCATGACTTGATCGTGGTGCCCGCGCAGCACGTGCACTGCCGCGGTGGTGACATCGACGAGATACACCAGACCATCCTGGCAGGCGGCGGCAAGCCGTCTTCCATCGGGCGAGTAGGCGACGCCGTAGAGCACTGCCGCGAGATCGCGCCGCCAGACCAGGTGCTCGCGCTCCAGTCGCCACCACAAGGCTCGCCCGAGAATCGAGTCGTTGGTCTCCAGCGAGCCCCGTAGCTTGGCGCGCGCCTCGAGGAGATCACCTCGGCCCAGGGCAGCTCGCGAGCCTTCGCGCTGGGCCTCGGCACGTTCTGCTTCTGCCCGATTCTTCTGCTGCTGGCGTTCCTGGGCAACGAGGAGAGACGCTGCGGCGATGAGCACCAGTATGCCAGCGCCGGCGGCGGCAAGCGTCTGTTTGCGCCTCGTGATACGCCGTTCCTTGCGGAGGCCAGCTTCGAGAAACGCGGTCACGATTGCGGGAGCTCTGGTAGAACAGCGCTTCAGCATGGCCTCGGCTTCGTGGAGAGCTAGGCCAAACCAGACTTCCTCTGGTCTCTGTCCTCGCCGGTGCCAGAGCTCTGCTGCCTGGGTGATTTCTGCCAGGAAAGACAGCTCTTCGCGGCTCTCTTCGATCCAGCGAGCAAGCCGCGACCAGGTTCGTATGAGCGATTCGTGGACGAGCTCGAGCACGGCTTCTCCGTGCTCGCCGCCTTTTCCCTTGCGAACAGTAACGAGGCGCGACTGGGTGAGACGACTGAGCACTTCGTCTGCCTCGACGGTCAATCCCTCGAGTGCCTTGCCAACCGGAATGACCCGGCGAGTCCCGTCGGGAGTGACGAGCCGCAGCAGCACCTCGCGAGCGAGACCGACCTGCGCTGGCGACAGACCGGCCAGGATGCCATCGGCATGCTCGGCAAGGGCGCCAGCTACCCCACCGATGGACTGGTAGGTTGCGCGGCACACGAGTCTCCTTGTCCGGTCGCGCCTGCTCCATAGCATCTGGCAGGTGAACTGGAGGAGCGGCAGACTGGCCGGCTCGTTGCTGACCGTGGCGATCATTTCGTCGACCAGGCCAGCATCGTCGTAGTTGTAGCCAACCGATTCGAGGGGGCGGACCAGAATCTCGCGGAGCGCTTCTGGTCCGGGTGTTCGGAGCACAGTCACTCGGCTGAGCGCTGCTCTGATCTCCGATCCCTCGGCGATTCTGCCCAAGAAATCGTCGCGCACGGTGAATATCACTCTTACCGGGCTCTGCGCGTCGTCGGCAGCGGTGCAGATCGCCTGCAGGAATGCCCGGCGGGCGACCTCGTCGTCGACCAGAGTGTGCACTTCTTCGACTTGGTCGACGAAGAGCAAGACCCGGCAGCTCTCCTGCTCGGCCAACTGGTGCAGGAACAGGTTCAAGAGCCGTGGTGACTCGCGCAGGCGTTGCGCCAGCGATCCTTCGGCGGCTGAGCGAGCTGTCGAGGTCGTGCCGGCGTCTCCGTAGCCGCCGGTGATGGGCATGATGGGCAGAAGCCCCCCCTTCTGCCTGGCCGTTTCTCCGACGTCCGTCGGCGCTGCCGGCCGGAGATCGGTAGTGTGGAGGCTGTGCTGGGTAGTCTCTTCGGCCAGAGTACTCTCGCCTCGCTCGAATCTGGCAGCGAGCGCCATGAAGGGATCGTTTCCCGGTCGCAGCGGCAGGACAATCCACGACCCTTGCTCGCGCAGGCGCGGGATGATGCCTGCCTGAACGAACGAGCTCTTGCCAGCACCGGACGGACCGACTATCGGGAGCACTGGCTGTTCGCGAATCGTCTCGAGGAAAGCGTCGATCTCGAGATCGCGACCGAAGAAATAGTCGCTGTGCCGTTCACCAAAGGACAGGAGTCCACGAAAAGGGCTCTGTTCCTCCGATAGCTGCCGCCTGCTTCCCAGGAGCATTTGCTCGAGCGTCTCTGCCACTACGCCGGCAGAGGATCTCGCTCTGGGATCCTTTTCGAGACAGCCGGCAATCAGTGCGGACAGCTCGCCAGATACCTCGGTCGTTGTTGCCAGGCGGGGTATCAGCTCGTCGCTGGCGGTCTTCTCGCGCAGCGAATGGAGCGAAGCTTCCTGGTAGGGGCGTCGGCCCGCGATCAGCTCGTGCAGGATAACTCCGAGAGCCCATACATCCGCAGCCTCGGTGCTCTCGAGTCCTAGCCAGCGTTCGGGCGGAACATAGGCAGGCGTGCCATACACGCACTTGGCATCGCTGGCGTCTTCGCGGAGCTCACCGAGCTGGCCGAGCTCACCGACCTGGCCGACCTGGCCGACCTGGCCCGGGCGCAGCGGACCTTCTTTGGCTACCTCGCGTCGAACGACGTCATCGCCGCCTTCCCGGCTGGTCGGCTCGACGATCTTCGCCAATCCAAGATCGAGAACCCGTGGCCGTCCGTCCTTTGCCAGCAGGATGTTCTCTGGCTTCAGGTCGCGGTGGAGAACCCTGTTCTTGTGCGCTTCGGCCAGCGCCTTTGACACTGCCACGCCGATACGTATCGATTCCTTGACCCCTGGCCGTCCCTCGCTCATTCGCTGGCGAAGGGTCTGCCCCTCGAGATACTCGAGTGCCAGATATGGCCTGCCCTGGTACTCGCCCACTGCGTACACCGTTACGATGTTGGGATGACTGAAGCTAGCGGTCACTCTGGCTTCGAGGAGAAAGCGCGAAACCGCTTCTTCGGAGTCCACCTGCTCGAGATGGATCATCTTGAGCGCTACCTTGCGGCCGAGCTTGGTGTCGCGTGCAAGGTAGACTTCGCCCATCCCTCCCCGGCCAATCAGGCGGAGGACCTTGAAGTGGTCGACCAACGTGTCCGGGTCGAGCAATCGCTTCTTCTGCAGAGCAGCAGTGCTCATCCCGACGCCGTTTTCCGCCGATCCGGTCTGATCGAGGACTCTCTACGGTTGCGATGCACGCTGGGATGATAATCGGGAACGCAATCCTCTCCAATCGTTTAGCCGGAGCGCGCCGTAGCCTCTCCAAGAGTCGTGATCACACCCGCACAGCTTGTTGGAGTAGACGGAGTAGAACTCCAGGGCTAGAGTTGGCGAGTGTCAAGGCAAGGAGCGACCGTGACAGGGCATTCCGAAGTGTTCTCCATACTCCTTGGGCTGGCACTCGCGCTTTCTAGCGCTAATTCGCTTGCCCAAGAAAGGAGTCGCGACAAGATCGGCGAAGCGCGCCTCCATTATCAGAAAGGGCAATCCAAGTACGACCTGGCAGAATACGAAAGCGCGATCGTCGAGTTCAAGAAAGCCTACGAGCTATCCGACGCGCCTGGCCTCTTGTTCAACATTGCCCAATCGCACCGCCTCAATGGCGACTGCAAGCAAGCACTCCGGTTCTACAAGAACTACCTGCGGCGACAACCCGATGCCGCAAACAGGCAGGAGGTGGAAAAGCTGATTGCAGACATGCAGACGTGCATTGATGAGAAGGCGCGAGGTGGTCCTTCTCCGGCTACCACATCGCAAGCCCCACCAGACAGTGCCCAATCAACACCACCGAGTCCTACCTCAGCGTCTGCCTCGGCTCCTGCTGCGACCCCTGCAGCGCCTGCTACTCCGGAGTTGTCGATTTCTTCGGCACCAGATCCCGCGAAACATGGCGACATTCCAAGCCAGGCCGCCACGGAAATCTCCAGCGCAGCGACTGCACCGCTCCCCGACACGTCGGCGGCACTCCCTGCTCTTGTCGCTGAATCGGTCAAGAAGGATGTCCGACCGAGCCGCACCGGAACATGGACAAGCCTTGGTCTCGTCGGTACTGGAGGGCTACTCGTAGCCTCCAGCGTCTACTTTGGGTTCCGGGTGTCCTCGCTGAATGACGAGATCACGGCGCTATGTCCCCCGACCGCAATAAAGTGCGACGGAAAGACACTCTCGGAAAAGCAAAGCGCCCGCGACACGGCTGAGATCAATACCTGGATTCTTGGCAGTGTTGGGGCAGTCGCGGTCGCAAGCGGAGCGATTCTCTACTACTACACGGGACGACGGCAGAGCGAGCGCGCCAGTACAGCTTCAGTGTCTCTCGAATCCCTCCCTGATGGGGCTGCCGTGCACTACTCGTACATCTGGTGAACCCATGAGCTGCGGCATTGCTTCCAGCAAGTCAGTAGCGTTGGTTGGCAGGAACGTGGATAGACTCTCAATTGGTCTGCTCTTTCTCTCCGCACTTCTAGCGGCCTGCTCGCACAATGATGAATTCGGGGAGTGCCAAGTCGAATGTGCTGGGCACGGGAAGTGTCCTTCTGGGATGACCTGCCGCGAGGACGGATATTGCCACAAGCCGACTGACGAGCTCAGTGCGTGCAAGCAGCCATCCATCGATGGCGGAATTGACGCACTCCTACCCGGTATTGATGCACCGATGGATGCCAATACGGTCAGAAGCGATGCGATTGCCAGGGACGCTGTGTTAGTAGATGCTTTGTTGATAGATGCGTCGGTGACCGATAGTGGAGGCATTGACGCTGGAGTAGATGCCATCGTGCCTGTGGATGCAGCTACGAGTGATCTTGCGCCGTGCATCCCGACGACGTGCCTGTCGGAAGGGAAGGACTGCGGGACGATCTCCAACGGCTGCAGCAGCGGATCGTTGGACTGCGGGAACTGCATCTGGCCCGAGTCGTGCGGCGGTGGCGGGACAGCGAATGTCTGCGGATGCACACCGACAACGTGCCAGGCAGCGGGTGCAGAGTGCGGGACCATTGGGGATGGCTGTGACGGAACGCTGAGCTGTGGGGGGTGCACATTGCCGAAGACCTGCGGGGGCGGGGGCATAGCGAACGTGTGCGGTTGCACGCCAAAGACATGCGCGCAACAGGGGAAGGACTGCGGGACGATCTCCGACGGCTGTGGTGGGACGCTGACTTGTGGAAGCTGTACGTTACCGGAGACTTGCGGAGGCGGTGGGGTACCCAATGTGTGTGGGGCGACCGGCGGGTCGTTCCCCAGTTGTGTCGGCCTTGCCGCAACGTGTGGTCCGGCGCAGACCGGAGACTGCTGCGAAACCCTGCTCGTGTCTGGCGGCAGTTACAACCGCAGCAACAACTCTGACTATCCGGCGACGGTGAGCGACTTCCTGCTCGACCGCTACGAGATCACGGTGGGGCGGTTCAGAAAGTTTGTCGAGGCGGGAATGGGCACCTATGCGAATCCACCGGCGGCCAATGCGGGTGCCCATCCGCTCATTGACGGGAGCGGCTGGGATTCGACGTGGAAAGCGAATCTGCCAGCCGACACCGAGGCGCTCAAGACGGCGGTGGAGTGCTCCTTGACGTACCAGACCTGGACCGATGCCGCCGGTGCCAACGAGAGCCTGCCGATGAACTG
>JAZDLZ010000723.1:0-4940 GCA_043801535.1 Pseudomonadota bacterium | reverse complement strand
AGGGGCGCATGGTTTCGCGGTGCCAGACGGTCTCGTAGATGGCCGATCCCACCGTCGTCACCACTGCAGCACCGAATATCAACAGCGCATCGTCGAGGGCGAGGCCGGCATAGGCTCGAGCAATGGCGGCGACGATACCGGCTGCCAGGATCCATGCCGCCGCCCGTGCCACCGCCAGTCGGTACGGCAACGATTGTGCCCGCCGGTAGGCGACGATCGCGCCGCGGTGGTTGGCATGGGTGGTTTTCTCTTGCTCCTCGGGCTCGGCGTGGTGTCTGAGGAACGAATCGATGGGGCGAGTTGCCAGCCTGACGTAGAAGTACCAGCCCACGTTCGCTGTCGCGATCAGTGCTGGCAGGATGGCTTGCACCTTCAGATACTCCTCCTCGGTGATTGGGAGAAAGAAGTAGAAGAAGGCCGCCAAGGCGGCGAGCGCGGCGGCGCCAATGCACAAGGCGGCGAGGAGCAGTCTGCCGACATAGCATTTCCCGAATTCCCTGACTGGCTCCATCTCGGGAAGAAGCTGCCGGCGCAGTCGATCGAAGACAAAGGAGTACCAGGCACTCCGAGGCACGCTAGCGATGAAGGCGTGCAGGGCAGCGATCGAGACCAGCGCGGCGACCCGCGCTGGCGACCATCCGCAGTAGCACGCGCAGGTGATACCGAGCGAGACGGCGACTGCCATCCACAGGCCAGTGCGCAGCCAGACCGCCCGGAGAGGCGTCTTGGTGAGCGAACGGTGGGCGGAGCCGATCAGATTCTCACCGTGACCGAATCCCTTCATTCTCTCGGCGGCAAGGCGTGCTATTGGTGTCAGCCAGGACGCCAGCGCGGCCGACCAGAGCAGCAGGGCACCGGCGAGCACTGGAATCCCCACCGAGGAAATGACCGCGCGCCGTTCTTCGAGCAACCGGAAGAGCCGCAAGAGCGGCCAGGCGACCATCACCAACTCGAATGCAGTGAGCACTATCTCACTCGCCACAATCCGGCGTACGAGCTTCACTTCGTGCAGCCTACTGCTGTCCATCGTCTTGTTCTGTCCTCAGTGGTGTCGTCTCGCTTGTTCGATCGCCTGCCGAGCGAGTTGATCGCACCGTTCGTTCTCTGGTACGCCGGCATGGCCCTCGACCTTTTCGAACCGTAGCCGGCGGAACTTGCGCAGCTTGGCGCGGATCCGTTCGATCAATGCAGTATTGGCCTTGGCCTTGAAGCCGCCGGCAAGAACGCCGATCGCATAGCTCGAATCGACGTGGAACACTATCGCACGATCCCGATCCGGCTCGGCGATGAGATCGAGTGCCTTCTCGATTGCGGTGAGCTCGGCAATGTTGTTGGTGCCAGTTCCGAGAAACTCCCCGTGCTCGCGCCGGGAGCTGCCGCCACGGATGACGATGCCTATCCCCATCGGTCCAGGATTGCCGGTGCAAGCTCCGTCGGTGTAGACCACCAGAGTAGAGGACGATCGCGAGCCCTTGCCGCTCCCCGCGTCGCGCGCTCCTGTGGAGCTATCTCCTTCGTCATCGGCGGGAACCCCGACTGGTCCCCCCCTCGCGGGGACTTCGACAGGGTCCGTTGCAGGGCCTGTTGATCGACCAGGCTCTGCTGATTGGTCGAGCGGGACGAGGTTGCGCACTGCAGCCCGATAGCTGGGCGCCCTCGCGTCGTCGCGGTACCTTATCTCGACCCTGCCGTCGTCGTCTCCGGCGAGTGTTCCGTCTTCTCGCACCTTGGCGAAGACCTTGGTGCCTCTCAGACTCCAGCGTGCCCAGCTCATGTTTTCTCTTGGTAGCGTCCAGTGTGCGGGGTATTGTGCCACGCGAATAGCCGAGGAGAGAATGATGACTCGAGATCTTTGGCCGAATCACAGGCCGAATCGATGGATTGTCTTGGCGCCTCTGATTGCTCTGGGGATTGCATTGTCCTGTTCGAAGGACAGCCAGGGAGGGGTCAATCGAGTCCCTCCGGTAGTCGCTGGTCTCCCCAAGACCATCAATTTCGTAGTCGGGATCTCTCCCGCTCAGCTAGCCAAGACAAAGCTCTGGGAGCAGCTCACCAGCGTGATTGGCCAGGGCAAGGATCTCGACGAGGTCAAGGCAACGTGTGGCATCGATCCTATTGGCGAGATGGACTTGGCTATCTTGGCAGGCGAGTCCATCGGAAAGGGTAGCGTTGTCCTGGCGAAAGGAAAGTGGAACAGAGAGCGAGCAGAGAAGTGCTTGCCCCAGCTCGTCGAGAAAATGGGGGGAAAGGTCACGGTCGAACAGCAGAACAAGGTCTCTGCCTACCGTTTCGACGATGGCAAGAGCATCTACGGAGCTTGGCTCGACAACAACACGCTCATGCTGCCGAACCCACCTGGTGACAAGAACGTCTTGTTGGAGATGCTCGACGCCAAGCAGAAGCTCAAGGACAACAAGGACCTTCTGGCGCTGTTCGGCGAAATCGACGCCAAGTCGACGGCATGGGCAGTTGGAATGCTCAAGGGTAGTGAGCTGGCGAGCGTGGCTGCCGAGCACCTGGGTGCTGCACCCGAGGCTCTTTATCTGGAGGTCACTATCAAGGACAGCGTGGCAGTGAAAGCGGGATTGCGCTTCGAGAACGACAAACAGGCCAAGGCCGCTGCCGCCGCCCTCGGCAGAGAATTGACCGAGATGAAGTCGCAACCGCTGCTTGCTGGCTTTGTCGGCGAGATAAAGGTCAAATCCAGCAGCAAGGATGCCGTTGTATCGTTGTCGCTTACCAAGGAGAAGGTCGACCAGCTCGTCAATCAGTACAAGGCTATGATGATGCTACGCGGGCTCGTGCCGCCATCGATGCCGGAGCAGCAGTTGCCGGCGCAGCAAATGCTGCCGCCGACGCAGCAGCCGCAGCCGCAGCCGCCGGCGCAGTAGCTCCCCGCCTCTGCTTGCTTCTCTCGATTCTCGATATCGACGCGAGACGTTGACGGCTGGTCAGGCCAGGAACAGCATGAGCCAAGACACGCCTTTGCTCGAGCCGGACAACATGGTCGACCAGTTCAGAGTCCTCCGTCTGCTTGGACGGGGCGGCATGGGCGAGGTCTATCTGGCGCGCGATATGGTGCTTGGCCGCCGCGTGGCTCTCAAGCTCATCAAATCGGGACAGGAGAGATCCGGCGAGGCAATTGCGCGTTTCCTTCGGGAGGCCCGGCTAACGGCAAGCTTGTGCCATCCGAACGTAGTGACGATTCATGCTGCCGGGAGCTATCAAGGTTGGCCCTATCTTGCCCTCGAATACGTCGAAGGCGATACTCTACGCGATCGCCTGCGGCAAGCACGTCCGGGGACGAAAGAGGCAATACGCATCGGCCACGCCATTGCCCTCGGGTTGGCGGAAGCTCATGGCAAGCGCGTCCTGCACCGCGACTTGAAACCCGAAAACATCTTGATGGCCAAGGACGGTCGGCTCCGGATCCTCGACTTTGGCTTGGCAAAAGTGGTGGGCGGAGGCGTGACCTGGGAAAACGACGATCCATCTCGAGGGGGCAATGGAGGGGGCACTGGTAGAGCAGACGCTGGTGAGCAGCCGTCGACTCTCGAGTCAGGGTCAGGGTCGAGGTCAGGGTCGAAGTCGGGAGCAGAATCGGCTCCGGCATCGGAATCGGCTCCGGCGCTGAGACTGGCGTTGGGTTCCGGGTCGGAGCCGGCATCGGAGTCTGGGCCAACGCTAGAGAGTGACGTCAAGGTTGTCTATGGCACGCCTGCATACCTGGCACCCGAACAGTGGCGCGGCGAGGGAAGCACCGAGGCGTCGGACATCTGGATGCTGGGATCAATGCTCCACGAGCTGGTCGGCGGCAAGCGGCCCTACGAAGGGCTCTCGCCAGGCATCCTTCGATTCATCGTGGCCGGGCAGGAGCCGGTACCGAGGCTGCACGTTCAACACGCAGTGCCCGCGCAGCTTGTCGAGTTGATCGCGCGGTGTCTCGCCAAGGATCCCAAGGGGAGGCCGAGCGCCAGCGAAGTAGCCGAGCAGCTCGAGCTGATGCTGCTCGACGGCGCAAGGCAACAGACGAGCAAGGAGCACAACCCGTTTCGCGGGCTGTTTGCTTTCACCGAGCGACACAGCGACGTGTTCTTCGGTCGAGAACAGGAGGTTGGAGCGTTTCTGGAGAGTATGCGGGAGCAGCCAGTGTTGCCGGTGGTCGGGCCTTCGGGGGCGGGCAAGAGCTCGTTCATTCAGGCAGGCGTCATCCCCCGCCTGCGCGAACAGTGTCCGTGGATCGTGCTGCAGATCCGTCCCGGAAACGATCCGTTCGCTGCTCTGGCTGCTCGACTCGAGCGCGGCGAGACGCTGGTCCGCCGCGCCAGCAGTTGCGGGACGTCGGAGGTCACCGAGCAGCTCAGGTTTGGGCTAGGCAAGAGTCGGCAGACTGCGCGGCTGTCGTCACCGTCGTCGACCCACCGGTCGGCAGCTGTGCTGTCGCCGATCGCGACCGAGCCGGCAGGAGAGCGCTCTCGACCGGGCCTCCGCGAAAAGCTCGAACAGTCGCCCTACTTGCTGAACGTAATCCTGCATCAGCTCGCGCTCGAGGAGAGCAGCAAGGTGCTGTTGTTCGTCGACCAACTCGAGGAGGTGTACACCCTGGTGGCCGACGAATCGGTGCGGGTTGCGTTCATGCAGGCGATCTGTGGTGCCGCCGACGATCAGCAGAGTCCGGTGCGCGTGGTCTTTACCGTGCGCGACGACTTTCTTGGTCGAATTGCCCAGAGCATCGAAGGTGGCGAGATTCTTAGCAGAGTGACGGTGGTGCGTCGGCCCAACGAGGAGATGCTCCGCGAGATCCTCTGCCGGCCGGTCGAATTGGTGGGCTACAGCTACCAAGACGACAAGCTGGTTGGTGACATGATCCAGGCGGTCCGAGGCGAACCTGCCTGCCTGCCACTCTTGCAGTTCACCGGTCGGATGCTCTGGGACAGCCG
>JAZDLZ010000717.1:0-2750 GCA_043801535.1 Pseudomonadota bacterium | reverse complement strand
CGACGGGACCAGCCCCTGCTCAGCTCTGCTCGCCCGCGAGTTGCAGGTTCTCTTCTGGGGCGGCGACCCGGCGAGTTGCGCCTTCCCAGACCTCTGGCGCAAGGTCGCGTAGTCCTCACGCAGCCTGCGCACTCGGCATGGACAACGGGTCTGGCTCCCGTCGAGGCGGATCCCCAGGCGGTTCGTGGGCGGGCGGCGCGTCCCCCTCCTTCGAGCGTTCCCGGTAGATCCAGGGCAAGTAGAGCTCTGGCCGCTTGGCGAGGTCCTCGTGGCAGCGAAGGCAGTCGGTCAAGTAGGCGACCGGTTCGACGCCGTTGGCGCGCGCCGTCGCGACGAGGGACATGACATGGTCCCCGACTGCGGCTCCGTCCTCACTCTGGTAGTTGAACGAGCCGGCCAGGTAGCGGACCGGAATGACGAGCGTCTGCTCGACGAGGTTCGAGTCGAGCGGAACGCCTGGCACCTCGCAGAATCTGGTCAGCCGGTCCCACTGGTTGACGATGAAGGTCAGCGGCTCCCAGAGCAGCGAGCTCGGCTCGACCAGCTTGCTCTTGATCTTCTCCTCGCACTTCTTCTTCAGCTCCTGCATGAGGGGCTTCGAGTGCTGACGGTGGTAGAGCATCCGCTCGATGGGACCCAGCCCGGGCGCCGGCAGCAGCGCCGACGTGGCTGTTGAGCCAGCCAAGGAGCTGCGAGAGCTGGGTATCGATGTTGCTGGCGGCGAGCGCGTTGGGAATGCCCACCACGGCATCGGCGCTGGACATTGCCCGCGCTGACAAAGCCGTGGGGAGTGTAGTCCACGTGGCCGGCCGCATGACGGTACGCGGTGCCTCCCAGGTGGCCGGCAATAATGGAGTCCACCGAGTCGCGCGCAGACTGGACGGTCCGTGCTGCTGGCGCAATCGCCGACCAGAGCCCGGATAACACCTCCACGGCGCTGCCGCTCGCAAAGATGAATGCCTGGCGCCGGGAGCTGTCGATGTCACCGGCTAGAATCTGCGTCTGCCCACTGCGGCGAAGAACATCGCAGACCAGGAGCTCATCGTCCTGGAGCGGCACCTTGAGCGCGGCGCCAATGCTTCCCTCTGGGCTCTGCCTGACGACCAGCTCGAAGGACTCGTCCTCGCGGAAGAAGACCTGCTGCGAATTGCCATCGGTGCGCGGGTCTGAGAGCAGGCGGTCGAATCTGAGGAAGACCCCCAGCCAGCGCTCCTTGCCAGCCACCGTGACTTCGGTGGGGATTCCCGAATGATCGACGGCGCAGTCCACTCGTTGGCCAGTGCCAAAGAAGATGCGCTGGCCAATGCGATCGTAGGCCCGGCCTGGCGCGGTGAGGTCGATGGTGAGGTCCGGGACCGGAGAGTGCGGTGTCGGCTCGGCACCACTGACGATGCCATAGACGCCAACGTCGGCCGCCAGGTTATGGTCAGCCTTCTCCAGGAGCGCGAAGCCGAGATCGAGCTCGGCCTCGGTCACCCGCTGGCGGAAATGGTAGTTCAGGCGGTCGGCCATAGTTCTCCTTTCTTCCAGATGGGCAAAGGCGACGAGCATCAAAGCGGGGACAGATCTGCGGAACGAGCTGCCGCCGCGGGCGGACGGAGCTGGCCAGCCCAGGCATAAGTCCTCGTATTGCTTCCCGAAGCTCGGACGAAGGGCGAGCGAAGGAGCACAACGGATTCGTTGACAGCAAGCTGGTGGCCGCGTAGGCGCCTCTACGCCCGCCTCTGCTATCAGTGCAGGTACGTCGAATCGCCGAGCTCGCTGGTGCCGAGCTCCCAGTGATCGATGGCGGCTGGCACGCTCGGTTCGATCAGGTCGAGGAAGTGGGTATTGGCAGGACGGAGGTAGTCGACGCCCGCGCGAAGCTGCCGTCTCTGGGTGTCGGTTAGCGGCATACCGACCCTGACGTCGAAGGCATGGCGGGCGAAGCGATCGGAGGGACCAAGCTCCCAGTCCACACCGAGCTCGGACTCGCCGAGGACCAGCGCGGTGCCGGCAAACGGGGTTATCGCCTCCACATCGATGCCGAGGAAGAATCGGATGGCATTACGAATGCCGGCGGCGGTGCCCTTTTGCTTGTACATGGCCACCAGCGCGGAGGCCAGCCGGCGCTTGCCGAGGGGGTCGAGGTCGAAGGGGAACGGGGGTTGCCAAGGTCGGCGAGAATCGCGTCGAGAAAGGGCTCTGGCGCTCGTTCGAGGTCGAAGAGGTCCGGGAAACGGTCCACCTCGGCGAGGAGCAGGTCGAGAGATTCCTGGAGGCAGGCGATGAAGCGCTGAAGGTCTCCGGTCGTATCGTCGCGGCGGTTGTGCTTGGGCAGCATTGACCAGAGGTCGAGGTGACGGGCTGACGGGCGTGCTGGTCGGAAGCCGAGGAAGATCGCACGGTCGAAGGGCGGAATGACCTTGTTGCCGCGGGCGTCGGCCACCCCGGAGGCGAGTACCTGGTAGCGCACATCCGGAGTCATTTCGGTATCGAGGGCGATGCGCACCACCGCTCCGGCAGCCTCGGCCGCGAGCGGCAGCACCGGGACCGCAGGGGTGGCAGGAGCAAAGCTCTCTCCCGAGGCGAGGAGCACGCCCGGTCCTTCCGAATCGGGGATGCCGGCGGCAACGGGTGTGAACAAAAGCCGTTGGTTGTGCTGTTCCCTGTGCCTAGTCCCTAGTTCCTTGTTCCATTCCTCTTTCGAGGTGCTATTCTCGCCGCAGCAATCGGCGGCGCGACGGTGACATGGCACTCCAATGAATGGC
>JAZDLZ010000711.1:0-11027 GCA_043801535.1 Pseudomonadota bacterium | reverse complement strand
CTCTTCCATGCACTTGGCGAGCATGCCGCTGCTGCCGATCGACGTATCGTGGCTGAGATTGAGATGGTCTTCGTAGGTCGCCAGACCCACGCCTCTTGGCGCCCGGTTGTCCATGGTGGCGAGGTCACCCGAGAGAGGAAGAGCATTGTGGCTGAGCAACGATGAACCAAGCACTACCCTGCCTGGCTTGGCGGGATCGTGGGACGTCAGGTGGCTAGCCACAACCATGGCGTCGGACGAGCCGAATAGCGCCTCTCTGAAGGGGCAGAGGTAGATGGCGTGGGTGTCACTTGCAAGAGGAAAGGGAGAGCCCTTCTGCACTGTTATCGTACTGGAAGTCTTGGCGCATTTGGAAAGGAAGACGCTGTAGGCCAAGGCAGTCTGTGTTTGACCCGTTGCGGTCCGATAGTTCCCGTAGACTCGTTCGCAGGTGCCAGCGTAGGCGGCGCCGCTGGTATTCTCGATGCTACTCAGAATGCCGTCGTTCGGGTCGGAAAGACTATTCACGGTATTGGTAGCATCGATGCAGGGTGCTAGGTTCGCGAAGGCTCGCCGCTGTTCGATAATATTGACCCAATAGGACGGATAGAACGAATCGCAGGAAGGCGCCATCAAAGGCACGATGTTGATGTCGAGCCCGGCGATCCTCTGAGCATCAATCCATGCGTAGTATCTGCCGAAATCGCGCCGGCAGAGTGCATAGCCATCGCCGTAGACGGTTGGCGGCGAGATCGCTACTTGCGTGTGAGTATCGAGCGACCAACTCGCGAAGCCACGGCTGGCATCGTATAGACTATCCTTCGCAAATAAAGACAGCAACGCATTGAGGTATTCCGTGTCTGGGTCCGAGAGTGGAAGACAGTAATCCGTTCCCGGAAGAGTCCAACAGTACCCACTCGGCGCATGCGACAAGAACCGCTCGTACCACCGGGCGGCGAGGTCGTGGGTGATGAACCGACTCTCACCGCCGGCAGCCGCGTCGCTGTCGACGCAGATGGCCGGGACGCGGAGCGTGTCGCAGCGCGCATAGCCGTCAGCGGTGCAGGTCGCGTCGTCGGCGCAGCCCAGGACGTCGCTGGCCCATGGCTCGTCCCAGATGCAGATCGGTGTCGACCACTTGGTGTTGTCGCAGCGATCGAAGCCAGCCTCGACGCACTCGCTGTCCGTGGTGCAGGCAACGACGTCGCTGCTCCGCTCGAGCTGATAGTCCCAGTAGAAGTAGTACTTGCCAGCCATCGGAGTCATCTGCTCGAGAGTGTAGGTGAGCTGCCCGCTGCGACCGCCGAATCTGTCGACTGGGCTGGCGAGGTCGCCAAAGGTGTCCGGAGTATTCGTCACCGTCGCGACGACTTCGCCGGACACGAAGTCCGCGGTGGCGTCGCTCGGTGCCAGCATCATGATGGCGGGCGCCGCAACCGCGCCGATGCGGATCTTCCCTTGCGGTCCGAGGAAGCCGAAGCCGTCGACGAGCTCGAGCTCGCCGCCGTGCGCGATTGCCCGCACCGGGATGGCCAGGGGCTGGGCGGAAGCACTGGGCACGGCGAGCGGATCAGCGCTGACCTGCTGGGCGCTGAGAGTCACCGTACCGTGGTAGACGCCGTCCACTGGCGGAGCAACCGGAGTGGCGGGGTCGGTAGTCTTGGGGACGATGGCCTGAATCGTGACTTTGACCGGAACGTTGTTCGCGACGTTGGCTGCCGCGAACGACACCGACCAGTGATCGTTCGACATCGAGCCATCGGCGGGACGAACCATGATTCCGGTCTCGACGTGGTCCTTCGTGCTGCCATCGAGCAACAGGCTCTTCTTGTCGAGGACTGCGCTGCTGATCGTGCATTCGACGTCCCAGTACTGAGGGTTGAAATCGAGGACTCCGTCGAGATCGAGGTCTGTTGTGGCGAGGCACACGTCCAGGCTGCCAGGAGTCGGGCTATCGGCAGACGCGCCGCAGCAGACCAGGACAGTCCATCGGTTGAACGTATCCGGCGCCTCGGTATTGCTCTCCTCGTCGAGGACGGTCTTGATCTCCTGCCGGTGACTCCCGAGCACGTGAACCGTTGGCCAGGCCAGCTTCTCAGCAGGATCGTCGGCAGACGGACGTTCGACCTGAAGATCGATGCGCTGTTCCTTCCAGGTGGCAGGGACCGGCGGATTCGGGGGCTGGATCACATAGACGTTGGTGGCAAGGACGGACAGCAGAGGCAGCGCCGTTCCTGGCGCGAGGATTGGTGATGGGCTCGGAGGAATGTCGGCGCTCTGCACGCACCTGCCGCTGCAATCACAGACTTCGCCAGCGGGGCACAGGGTGACGGTGTCACAATCGAAGTCACAATAGCCGGCCGCGTTGCGGTGGCTGCCGAGCGGGCAGCGTTCGCCGAAGGAGTCGAACCGCCGGTGCTCTTTCAGCTTGATCCTGGCGAGCAATGACGGGCTCCGCGGACAGCTCGGATCAACGCCAGGAGGTAGAGTCTCCCCTGGGTATTCGCAAAGACCATCGCAGCTACAGGGATTGCCATTGCACTCCGACGCGTCCTTGCATTCCCACTCGCACACTCCCGTCACCCCATCGCAGTAGGATCCGGCTGGGCATCCGGTAGCGGTGTCGGCGGCGGCGCCCACGATGCAAGTCTTGGGGTTGTTGTTGAGCGCAAGCAACGCGGGGATGTCCCGATCGCAGCCGTCTGCTCCCACCACGGGCTCGGCCTTGCTGCCGCTGAAGCCCAGGAAGTCACCGACACCGCAGCCACCGCTGCTGGCGCCAACAGCCAATGCAACCAAAGATAGCCTTGCCATTCCTCGAATCATGTTCTCTGCCTCTCCTTCGTCTCCTGCGTCTGCTGCGTCCCCGTCGTCTCCTTGGTCGACCCCAAGCGAGGACACACGTCCAGCTATCGGCGGGCGTTCGGCCAGTTGTTGGCCAGGACACACCGCGACCGTCGCCAGCAGAGCTACTGCCGGCACACAAAAGGACGCTCGAATTGCTGTGGGTTCACTCTCAACGCTGGCGCAACCACCGCGCACTGCTGCCTGGCTGCGGCCCGCGCCCTAGAGGGAAATGTCTTGCTGTCTGGAACCCACCTTCCCTTAGGTTATTTCTCGCTTCTATCTCGCTTCTGGCTCGTTGCCTTGCCTCGGTCCGTCTGTTGCTATGCCTCCTTCTCGAGTCCTCCGCAGTATGTCAACGGACCCTACAAGCGGGCGGAATGCAGCCTACATTGACCCCCCCCCCCCCTACACAAGAGGAAAAAGAACACTTGAGAAAAAAACTTGACCCGTCAGGTTTATTAATTCCATAGCGCCAATCCATCATGATTTCGAGCTCTTGCACCAGGAATCCCCCGAAATCCTCACCTGCGCTGCCTGTGCAGCCTCTCGATAGTAGAACTTGAGCAATCCGCCGATTCGCTCGCTGCGCTTCACCTCGCCGACATCGCTGGCGTGATCTCGACGCGGGAGTAGAAGCATGTTGCCCTTGCCCTGGTGGTTTCGCTCCTCGTGATAATGATCGGAACCAGATCCAGAGTGTCTACTTGCAGAGTGTTCGCGGGGTTGCGGATCGAATCCCGGTGTTCCTGTCAGTCTTCGTCCGAGCTGCCTCCGTCGCCGACTAGCCTCTCGATTCCCAACTTCTCGATTCGATAGCGCAGCGTCGCCCGGGTCAAACCCAGCAGCTTTGCCGCGCGACTCTTGTTGCCCCCCGCCTTTGCCAAGGCTTGTCGCACTAGCTCTCGTTCGACTTCCTCGAGCGACACCCCGCCCTCGGGAAGGGTTACTGGCGGCGCGGCGTGCTCAGACGAGCCTGCGGCAAGAGCACGACCTCCCACCCTCGCGGTCCGGACAAGAGAAGCGAATGGCGGAGAGGAAGACACAGGCGAAGACGACGATGACGACGAATCGCCACCAGCGGAAAAGGAAGACGACACTGGTGCCGGAAAACTAGCGCTGAATGGCCCTTCGTCGGACAGATCAACCATGTCGATAACGTCGTTCTCTGCCAAAAGGACTGCTCGCTCGATTACATTGGCAAGCTCTCTCACGTTCCCAGGGAATGGCCTGGCAAGCAGAGAAGCCCGTGCCGAGGCAGACATGGTGACATGGCGTCGTCCCATGGCATCGCAACAGCGATTCAAGAAGTGCTCGGCTAGCAGCAGTATGTCCCCGCCCCGCCTGCGAAGCGGCGGGAGACGCACTGGTAGTCCAGCAATCCGATAGTATAGATCCTCACGAAACTGTCCTCTCGACACCAATTCGCGAAGGCTCCGGTTGGTAGCAAGGAGAAACCGCACGTCGGCACGAACATCGGTTTCGCCGCCCAACGGGCAATAGGTCTTCTCTTGGATGAACCGGAGAAGCTTGACCTGCAACGACAAAGGCATGTCGCCGATTTCGTCGAGGAACAAAGTCCCGCCCTTGGCGACCTCGACTCGGCCGCGCCGGCGTCGTGTCGCCCCAGTGTAGGCTCCGGCCTCGGCGCCAAAAAGCTCGGCTTCGAGAAGAGTCTCGGGCAGCGCCGCGCAGTTCACCGCCACGAAGGGACCGCACATGCGCCGGCTATTGTAGTGAATCGCCTGGGCAACGAGCTCTTTGCCCGTTCCACTCTCGCCTTCTATTAGAACCGTTGAGTCGCTTGCCGCCAGCTGGCCAGCGATCCGCAGAGCCTCCATCATCGGCGCCGATTCACCAATGATCTGGGAAAAGTTGTAGCGAGCTTCCACCGCATCGCGGAGACGCCGGTTCTCCGCCATCAAACCGATCACCCGTAGCGCCTTCTCCAAGGTAAGACGCAGCCTTTCCTCGTCGAATGGCTTCTCCAGGTAATCAATCGCCCCACGACGCATGGCTTCGACCGCAGAATCGACACTGCCATAGGCGGTGACAACCACGACTGGCAGCGACGGCTTCTTGGTCCTCAACTCCGAGAGAAGAGTCATCCCGTCCATGCGTGGCATGTTCAGGTCGGTGATGACGAGATCCACCTCTTCCCGCTGAAGCTGAGCCAGGGCTGACACGCCGTCCTCTGCTTCGACGATCTCGACATCGAAATCGGCGAGCATCAGAGAAAGCACCTTGCGATAGTTGACCTCGTCCTCCACGAGAAGCAGCCTGTAGCTCATCTCACCAGCCTCCTTCGTATCGTATTCCAGCCCCGCAGCCGCCCTGTGATCGACAGTGCGGCACGCCCCTCCCTGGAGCACCGATCGGCGCTCTGGACTCGCGCGAAGCGCGAGCCGGCCGGGAGCCCGGCCGTAGCAGGGGTGGGGCCCCGTCGAGCTTCGGTCGACGGGGAGGGGCGGCACGCCCCTCCCTAGATCGGCAGCTCGAGCACGAAACACGCACCGGTCTCTCCCTCTCCTTGTTCAAGCCTGAGGTCGCCGTCGTTGTCCCTTGCCATTCGCCGAGACGCGGCGAGCCCGAGCCCCGCTCCTCTCTGCTTGGTGGTGACGAAGGGACGGAACAGAAGGTCGCGAATCTTTGGATCGATTCCGGACCCATCGTCGTCAACGACTATCAACGCTCGCTCTTCGTCACGTCTGATCGATATCCGCACACGTCGAGCGCCAGCCTGCGCCGCGTTGGCAATCAGATTGAGAAGCACTTGTTCCATCTGTCCGCGGTCAACCGAGACAACGGCTGACTCACCCTCGACCGACACGGCGATTGCCTCTGCTGGACCGCCTGGCGAGCTCGCCCTGCTGCCAGCCTCCTGGCAGAGCGCAAGGGCGTCGACCTGATTTCTCGACGGCGGACGCGGACGCGCGTAGTCGAGAAGACTACTCAAGGTGTGAGAAAGTCGACGAACCTCTTCCTCGATGATGGAACCGGCCTTACGACGGGCAGCCTCCGGCCTGTCGCCCTTGGCAACGATCTCGGCAGCACAGAGGAGGATACCCAACGGATTCTTGAGCTCGTGGGCGATCACCGCAGTCGCGCGCCCAATCGCGGCCAATGACTCGCGCTCTGCCAGCTTGGCACCAGCCTCGCCCAACGCCTTCCTCTGCGCCTCCAACGACTCGGTCATTCTGTTGAAGTCGCTGGCCAGGACGGCGAGCTCGTCGCTGCCCGTGTCGTCGAGCCTTACTGCCAGATCGCCTCCTGCAACTCGGGAAGCAGCCCGCGTCACCGCCAGCGTCCGCTTCACGATCGAAGAAGCTAGCAAGTAGACGACAAGAATGCCAACACCGCTACCCAACGCCACCACTCGGTACTGCCCCCAGCGCAACCGCCGCAGAATCCCTTTGCTGGCACGCGACGAGAACACCGCCTTGACGCAGCCAACCACCCTCGGTTCGTGGGTATCAATGCCAAATGCACCAAGCTCACCTTCGTCGTCTCCGGGCAAACTGCCCTCGGTCGAGACCGCCTCCTCCACTTCGATCAGCAGCTCTGGAGAGCCGGCCCTCCCCGCTTCCTCACCTGTGGCCGCAACCAAGCCCCCTCCATCGTCGTAGACTCCAACCCAGACGAGATCGGGTGACGCGGCAAAGGCATTCAGGCTCGGTTCGAGCAAGGCGCCACTACGAGCGAGAACAGCGTAGCCTGCCGATTTGGCGAGCTGGTGGGTCAAGGCGGCAAAGCGCGCTCGTTCCACTTCCATGACGGCAGCCTCGGAACGAGCCACGACCACCGTGGTAATGGCGAGCAGGCTTGCGGCAGCCACCACTAGCACTGCCACCAGTCGGCTCCGCAGCCCCAGACGTCCCAGGCGCCCAGCCATCAGCGCAGGACCTCCACTCCGCGACCAGCGCCGACGGCAATCCCTAGTCTTTCGGCCATCCGACCGTCCACCACCAGGCGTGCCGAGACTGGCGGCTCCCGGCGGGGCTCCGCCTGCTTTGCCAACTCGACCGCCTGCAAGGCACAAGGACCGAAATCAACGACCACGGCGGCAAGCGCACCGAGTCGGAGGAAGTAGCTGGAGAACCCAACCGCTGGCACCCGGGCCGAAATTGCCGTCTGGATCAACGGTCCAACTGTATCGGCGCTCACCACCACTGGATCGGGAAGGAGCCAGAGCAGTGGGCGGCTGCCTGCCTCGCGAATCACCTCGTCGAGCGCTGCCACTGCTTCGCCCGGCTCCGAGACGTCGACCAACTCCAACTCCAAGCCTACTGTCTGGCAAGCTATGCGCAATGCCCGGTCCTCGACGACTCCACCTCGAGGATTGCGGAGGATGATCACACGGCGGCGACCGGGAAAGGCGATTTTGAGCCAGGAAAGCTGCTGTTCGAAAGGAACGTCCGACACCACCGCCGCCATGTCTGGCGGAACGTCGTGCTCCCGCACCAGAATAGCCGCGATTCGAGCCTCCCTGGCTGCCACGATGCCCCCACCATCTCTACCGTTCCCTCTGATACCGGCCAAGAGCTTTGCCGACTTCCTCCCAGCAGCAAGCCACACCTCGCCGCCAGCTCTCTCGAGTCTTTTGCCAAGAGCAGTATCGGTGACCAGCAACTGCTCGACCGGCAGACCTGCCTGGCGCAGAGCCGAGACGACCTCCCGCTGGGGCTTGCCGTCGGCATCCGTCACGACTACTACTCGGGACGGCAACGGCAACGGCGGCGTGGCGACGAGCGTCGCCAGCAAGAGCGGCAGGATGAAGTGGGCCGTCACAACGCCCCTTCAACGGAAAGAAAGAGGCTCCGCCCTCCACCGGGCACAAGCACTCCCAGCGCGCCGGGCAGCGCCGCGTGGTCTTGCGACGCCTCGCGCGCCTCGGTGGCGTTGAGCAGCGACGCCGCAATGACAAGCTCGCTGCCTCGACGAAAGCGCAAACGGTAGTGGGAATAGACGTCGAACACGACCGAGCTGTCCGGCTGCGCTCGGCTCTCGCGCCATACTGCTCGACTGCGAGCTCCGACCGCGAAGCGTCGTGCTGGCGTTACCTCGCTGGCACCGAGGATCGTTGCCAAGCGATCGGATCCGTCTGGTCCGGCCACGGTGCTGGCGAACGCCCCGCCCAGCTGGAACCGCCACACCGACGGGACGAGCTCAACTTGGAGCTCACTCTCGGCTCCAGCAACAGTCCTTGGCTCCTGGTTCGCGACCACCCAATAGGCATCCGATACCTTCTCGAGAACCATGTCCTCGTGACGAGAAGCGAATCCGAGAATCTCGAGCCTCAACCACTCCGAGGCGCTGATGGATACACCCGCCTCGGCAGTACGGGCGCGTTCGGGGCGCAGGTCATCGTTCTCCGCCGCCCCAACTATCTGTCCAGCGACCACGGCCTGGGCGAGCGCTCCCAGGTCAAGACGATCCGGAGCTCGGCATCCTTCGGAGTAGGCCACGCGCAGGGACAGCCAGCCTCGCGGCAGATAGACAGCCGCCACTCGAGGTGCGACAGTCCAGCCGTGCTCGGCCTGCCAATCGACGCCGGCACCGAGTGTCACGTGCCATCCTGCGCCAAAATCGCCCTGGTACTCGACGGCGCCAGCCGCCATTGCCGTGCTGGAGTCGAGGACCACCAGGTCTGGATACGACGATCCGTCGGTGGGATCAATCGCGCTGCCGCGTGCCCGCTGCTTCGCCAGATCGCCGAACACACTGGCGACAAGACGGTGATAGCGTCTGATCGGAGCGTCCAGCCGTGCCAGGAATCCAGCGTTCAGGCTAGTCCCCGCAAGCGTGATCGCGCCCCCGGCAGGGAAAGGCTCCTCTGGCGGATAGAGCAGAATCTTGTCCAATCGACCGCGACGCGAGCCGAATAGCATGAGCTGCAAGTGAGTCGGTCCAACCATGCCGTGCCACGACAGACTGAGCCTCTGTCGATCGCGGGCGAGTCGCTGTTGCTCGCTTCCGTCCAACAACCCATGGCTGAAGCTAGAGAGCGGCGAATACTTTTCGATTTCACTGTGGCCGAAGTCAAGACGCACGCCGCCGGCGGTGGCGACCGCATGAACCGCAGTCGTCGTTCCTCCGAGGGGTGCAACGTCTCTATCGACCATTGTCACCGGCAGGATGGTCTTGCCGACCGAGAGAAACCGCGTCGGCACTCCCTGGAGACGCCAGGTCTCACCAACGCCTTCCCGTCGCAGAGCTGTCACTCGCAAAGCCAATCGACCCCGCTGGACGCTCGCGGTGCCGCCAACTTCCAGCTCGCCTTGGAAGGTGCCTCCCAGGCGGACGCGCGCTCCAAGCAGGCTCGGTCTCTTGGTGCGGACGCGCACGGCGCCAGAAAGCGATCCTAGCCCGCTCGTGGCAGAGACCGGCCCACGCACCACCTCCACCTGATCCACGTCCGCCAAGTCCAGGCCTTCGGCATCGAAAGAGTCGGCCTCGCTCGCGAAGACTATCGGGACTCCGTCGACGATCAGCAGTATCCCGCCGGCGATCCCTCGCATGGCGAAACGAGCTCCCCTGCTCGTACGCTCGACTTCGACACCAACGACAAAGGATAGAGCATCGCCAAGGGTTCGGAAGCCTCGACGGACGAGCTCGTCTCCGCTGAACGCTACCGTGCTAGCTGGCCAAAGGTCTTCGACAACGACAATGCTGGACTGGAGCCCGGACGGTTCACCTTCCATCCCCTCCCCCACCCCGACCTCCATCGCCGCCTCCACCGCCGGCTTTGCCTCTGCCGGTGCCTCTACCTCTACCTTTGCCTTTGCCTTTGCCTTTGCCTTTTCTTCGACCTCAGTCCCTACCTCTACCTTTGCCTTCTCTTCCGCCTGCGTCGCATTTGCCGACGATTCCTCGTCGGCCTTTCCTTCCATGCCCAAGGATGGAAGCGGCGTGTTATCGCCAACCGCCTGGCCAGACGGCGACAGCAAGACCAGCACGACTGTGGTTGTGGCCAAGCGCATTGCAGTTGAGCGAGAATAGCAAGATGCGTTCCAGTGGTGGGAGAGCGTTCGGATGAAATCGCTCTGAGAAGGTCTGACCAGTCCCCTTCAGACCCGAAGGTCCCAGTACGCAGAGAGGACCAGTCGAATAGCTTGTCCAAGATATCGGCGTTGAGGCGCCCGGATGACAAGCCGGATGACAAGCCGGATGACAAGGAGCGAGGAGGGCGCATACTCTGTTGCGGCGGAGCTGCGTTGTGATTCCGGCTTTGCCGGGTTGGGGATTGCCAGCTGAATTGTTGCTCGGCTGGCTGAAATGAGCCACCCGCGGAGCAATTGCGCCACCCACGAAACGACAACACTCGCCAAGGCTGTCACAACATGGCGTAATAGTGATGTTTTCATAGCTATTGCATCTGGCACGAGAATCGCTTAGCAAGGAAGGCAGTGGTGGCGTTCATGGCGTCAATCAATCGAATATTTGCACCTCTTCTGGTCGTCGTGGCTGCGGTCGCAGGCTGCAGCGACGATTCATTGCAGACTGGAAATCCAGGTCATCTTGGTCTCCGCCCACAGTTCGTCGAGAAACACGTATCGGCATTGGAAGCGCCGAGCAGAGATGACAAGACCTTGGCCAGCCGCTACTCAGACGATGGAGCCTGCTCTGGCTGGATCCTCGACTATTCGGACGAAGACAAGGATGCCGGCACGTTCTCGTACCGCTGGATTTGCCCGGACGGAGGGAACGTCGAGGCAATGGAGGTTTCAGGCGTAAACCTGGGCGATAGCTCGACTTGCCAACTCGTCTACCACCTGCGCGAAGGTGGAGCTATCCGCTGGCAGTTCAAGAACGATCCGAGCGCGAAACCCGAGCTGAAGGCGATCGGCTACTCCTCGCTGGGCGAGACCTTCGAAGGCTACTATGCGCGGTTCCCGACGGGCAGCGATCTCGGCGCGCGCGAAACCTGGGATCTTCTCGATGGGCAGTATCGCCTCGAGGGTACCTATGACGAACGAGCTCGGTACCGCGGCAAGATCGTTTTCGAGGACCCGAACACTGCTGCCAGCCCTGATTGGCAACTGGACCAGCAATACGACACAGACGGAAACATCACCCAGATTGGCGAACGTACGCTCGGAGACGGAGGAAGGCTTGCGCTGTCCGTGACTCTATTCGTGGACGGAGGCATCGACTACACGTTCACGGTCGACTATGCCGACACGATCGAGGAGCCAGACATTGTC
>JAZDLZ010000688.1:0-2909 GCA_043801535.1 Pseudomonadota bacterium | reverse complement strand
CGCTTGCCGTTCGGCATCGGTCAACTCGATCCTGGGGGGCTTGGGGCCACGCATGAAGTCCTCCTCTCAACTCAGACATGAGGAATCCTGATGTACGTGACCCCATTATATCATAGCCGCATTTCAGCCCTAGTGTACTAGCACGCTACAGGCAGCGCAAACTCGATCTCAACATGCCGCCACACTCGCCGCGGTGGTACACACCCAAGCGGCGATGGGTGGTATACATGGGGCGGCGATTGACACGGGAGCGCCAACAGGGCGGATGCACTACCAACTGAGCTGCAACAGCGAGCAATCGGGTTGCGATCGCGAGTTGACTATGTGGCGGCACATCGCCTCCGAAGGGTGTAGCCTGACACGCAAGCACGCACCGTCTATAATGGCGGCAATCGCATAGGAGACTGGCCCGCTTGTCGAGTTGCGCCAGGGCCGGGAGCAGGTCCCTCTCGAACGGGGTGCCGACTAGGGCTTACATGCGCGGCAGAATCTCGCTCCAGCCTGCCCAAACCGAGCTCGGCGCGAGCCTATCGAGCGGAGCTCCTGCGCGGGCTGAGTCCGCGCGGCTGGAAGCACCTCACCCATGGGCTGTTGTCGATACGGGCGGAGCCGAGACGGAGTGACGTCTCATCCAGAGAGTGCAGCCGACGCCTGGTGACCCGGTGCGATGGGCTCTGGCGAGCCTACGGCCAGCTGGTGAGATGAACGAGACCATCGTTCGCCAGATGAAGGGTCTTCTCAAGAGCCTGAGCCAGCAGGCGAGCGTCGGCGTGCCTGGCAGCAATAGGGACGAGGCCCTCCAGTGCAGCTCTGGCGCAGATGCGCGCGAGGTGGCTGGGGTGGTTGGCTTAACTGCGCCAGGGCGTTCATGGAGCCCATGACTCATTGCCCTGACAGTCGAACCCGCGCACGAGGACCCCAGTGTGCCCCTCCCCCGCTCTGGCGAGGCCGACTGGGCGTCACGGTGTATCAGAGGTGGACTAGAGCATGCACAGCCAAGCGATCGAAAAGCTCAAGCTGGAGCTCTCCGAGCAGACCCTAACGGGATGTATGATCCTCATCGGCATGCTGGGCGCCCTGTTGATGGTGGTGAGTGAAGGGCCACCGCCGTCGCTGAGCAGCGTAGCACTGATAGCTCTGGGCCTCGTGGCAGTTGTCCTGCTCACCCGGCGCGTCCATCACGCCATTGGGGCCTGGATCCTGGTCCTGGGTGTGCTTGCCGTGGTGGCTCTCTCAGCCTCGTGGTTCCCAGGATCCGATCTGCACTATGCGCTGGCGGTGCCCATCGTCATCGCCCTGCTGACAATCAACACTCTGGCCGCCGCAGGCACAGCCATCCTCGTGACGGCGGTGCTCGTCTGGATGGCAAGGCAAGGGGGGGCGCCTCTCCCCGCCGCCGAGAACCTCGTGGGTCTCTGGGCCTTGGTGGCGCTCCTGGCGCTGTCACGCTCCCCACAGCGCACCATGGTCGCTTGGGCGTGGAACGGCTTTGCCCAGGCGCAGGCGACGCTGGAGCAAGCCCGGGATCGGCAGCTTCAGCTCAAGCAGACCCTGGAGGACCTGGCGCTGGCCAACGAAGAGACCCTGCGTCTGAACGAGATGCTCACCTTGGCTCGCAAGGCTGTGGAGGAGGCGCGCAAAGCCAAGGAGGAGTTTGTGGCGAATGTCAGCCACGAGCTGCGCACGCCGCTCAACATGATCATCGGCTTCAGCGACATGATCCTCGAAACACCCGATCTCTACGCGCACCGTCTCCCAAGCGCGTTACTGGCCGATGTCTCAGCAATCCGCCGCAACAGCCAGCACCTGGCTGACCTGGTGAACGACGTGCTCGATCTATCGGAGGCAGACACGGGCCGCATGCAGCTGTTCAAGGAAGAGTGCTCGTTCAGCGACATCGCGCGCGACGCGGTGGAGACGGTGGGCGCGCTCTTTTCCAAAAGGGACTTGCGTCTCGATGTCGATATCGCAGATGACCTACCGCCGGTCTACTGTGACGGGACGCGCATCCGCCAGGTATTACTGAACCTCCTCAGCAACGCCGGCAGATTCACCGAAAAGGGCGGGGCATCCATATCGGCGCGCTCCGAGGGGGGCATGCTCTGGGTGAGCGTGGCCGATACTGGCCCCGGAATCCCGCGGGACAAGGTGGATCGCCTGTTTGAGCCCTTTCAGCAGGGCGACCCTTCGATTCGTCGGCGTTTCGGCGGGAGCGGACTCGGCCTGGTGATCAGCAAGCGTCTCGTCGAGATGCACGGCGGCAGAATCTGGATCGAGAGTGAACTGGGTAAGGGAACCAAGGTGTGCTTCGTGCTACCATTCGCCAGGGAACTGGAGCGCGATCCCGCGAAGCGCTGGTTTGGCCCGTACCAAGAATACACGCCTCGTGCGCGGCGCGCCGAGTTGCGCGATCTGCACCCCAAGCCGCGCGTGGTCGTGTTGGAGCCTGAAGACAGCGTGCTAAAGATCATGGCAAGGTACTCGGAAGTGATTGAGCCCATCGCCGCTAGAGACCTGGCCGAAGCGCGCCGGGCAGTGGAGAACAGGTCAGCACAGGCAGTCGTCGTCAGCCAGAGATGTGATGAAGGGCCGGCGGAGGTAAGCCTGCGCGCCCTCCAGACATGTTTCAGTATTCCAGTCCTGTGTTGCTCCCAGCCTGCCGAGCGTGACGCGCTAGAGCAACTGGGTGTGGCAGAGTATCTGGTCAAGCCCATCACGCGCGAGGCGCTCCTCAACAGCCTCAAGCGCGTGACCCCAGACGCCCATTCGGTCCTGATCGCTGACGACGATTCCGAGGCGCGCCGTCTGTTCGCTCGGATGCTGGCCTCAGTGGATGGCCACTATGTTGCTCTGCACGCTCGGGATGGGCACGACACTCTCGACATGCTGCGCACGCGACGCCCCGATGT
>JAZDLZ010000643.1:0-2763 GCA_043801535.1 Pseudomonadota bacterium | reverse complement strand
CTAGTTCCTAGTTCAATTGGACGTTCCATAATCTGTTTATCGCCGCCATGCAGCTGATGGTTGCGTGGCAAGGAACAAGGAACTAGGGACTAGGAACAAGGGACCGGGAACAGCACGACCAACGGCTTTTGTTCACACCCGATCCGGCGCTAGCGCGCCTCAAGACCACCCCTCCGCCCCTCCTCTCCGAGGAGGGGAACCGCGGCGCGTCACTTTCCGGGCGATCACCCAACTGGTGCAGCGCCGCGACTCGCTCCGCGCGGCGAAGCCACGCTGCGCTCGTGGTCACTATCGCCGTTTTAGGGAACCCTTCACACACGTCTTGCACTGGGCAGCGCCAAAGAGTAACTACAACAGCCATGAACGATCCGGCTTCGCTCGATTCCACCGAACAGCCCCATTCCCTTGCGGCGCTCGCCCAGCATCTTCGCAAAGACTGCCTTGTCTCGACGTCCGAAGCCGGGAGTGGTCATCCGACTACCTGCATGTCGGCTGCAGAAATCATGACCGTCCTGTTCTTTGCCGAGATGGCGATCGATCCGCGCGATCCGTTCCGGCCGGGAACCGATCATCTCGTACTGTCGAAAGGCCACGCAGCTCCCCTGCTCTGGGCTTCGCTGAAGAAGCTCGGCGCGATTGCCGAAGACACCAGGACCCTCCGAAAAGTCGATAGTCCACTCGAGGGTCATCCGACCCCGCGAGTGCCGGGCTGGGTGCGGGTCGCCACTGGCTCACTTGGCCAGGGACTTTCAGTGGCCATGGGCATGGCTCTTGGCAGACGCTTCAAGAATGACCCTGGACGTATCTACTGTCTCATGGGTGACGGTGAAATCGCCGAGGGATCCGTATGGGAGGCGGCGGCGCTGGCATCCCACTACCAACTCGACAATCTCTGCGCGGTGGTCGATGTGAACGGGCTTGGGCAAAGCGGTCGGACCATGCACCAGCACGACCTCGAGACCGTGGCAGGCAAGCTCCGTGCTTTCGGTTGGCAGGCGATCACCGTGAACGGACACGACGTAGAAGCCCTTGCGCGAGCATTCGAACAAGCCCGACACCAAGCGGGCAGACCGTCGGTGTTGGTGGCCGCGACCTTGAAGGGTAAGGGTGCCGAGCTCACCGAAAACAAGGACGGCTGGCATGGCAAGCCTTTGAAGAAAGGCGAGGAGCTCGATGGCGCGCTGGCCGAGCTCGCCGCTCCCGCCGTCGCTGCCTCGGTGAAACCCAGATCCCGTGGCCAGCTCGACTCGCCCGCGCGCCAAGTAGCGCCGCCGGCCTCTTCGACTTCGCCTGCTTCGCCTGCCTCGCCACCGCCTTCGCCGCCCTACCGAATCGGTCAAGCAGTCGCCACCCGCGAAGCATACGGCGACTCGCTAGCTCGCCTCGGAATGGTCGACAACCGGATAGTCGTGCTCGATAGCGAAGTAAAGAACTCCACCTACGCCGAGAAGTTCAAGGACCGATTCCCCGAGCGATTCGTCGAGTGTTTCATTGCCGAGCAGAACATGGTGGGGGCAGCAATGGGGCTTGCCGCCGAGGGATTCGTGCCGTTCGCTTCGACCTTCGCTGCGTTTCTTTCCCGCGCCTACGATTTCATCAGAGTAGCCGCATACTCGGCACCCAAGCACCTGGTGCTCTGTGGTTCTCACGCCGGAGTCTCGATCGGTGAAGACGGACCTACCCAGATGGGGCTCGAAGACCTGGCGATGATGCGGTCGGTAGTCGGTTCTACTGTCTTCTACCCGGCAGATGCAATGGCGGCTGCACGCCTGGTCGAGCGAGCAGCTGCAATCGAAGGAATCGTCTACCTGAGGACTACCCGACCCAAGACTCCGGTCTTGTACTCCGACCAGGACGACTTCCCCGTTGGAGGGTGCAAAGTGCTGCGACGATCAGCCAAGGACGTCGCCACTGTCGTCGCCGCAGGCATAACGCTGTACGAGGCACTGGCAGCGCACGATCGTCTCTCCGCCCAAGGCATCGAGATACGCGTGATCGATGCCTACTCGATCAAACCGCTCGATGTGGCAACCATCCAGCAGTGTGCCGACGAGACGCACGCCGTCGTCACCGTCGAAGACCACTATGCCTGGGGCGGGCTAGGCGAGGCAGTGGCGGCAGCAGTCCGAGCTCCCCGATTCCGTATTCTTGCCGTCAGAGAGGTGCCTCGCTCCGCGAGCCCCACCGAACAAATGGCGCGCCACGGCATCGACGCCGACGCGATCGTGCGCGCCGTGCAGGACTTGATCCGCTCGTAGAATCGACGAGAGGCAAGCCATGAACCCGCTCTGCGAAGGCACGTCTATCGACCACTTCAAGGTGTTGCGTCACCTGGCACAAGGAGGCATGGGCGAAGTCTACCTTGCCAGAGACACCTTGCTCGGCCGCAGAGTAGCGCTAAAGATGATCCGTCAGAAGGAACGATCCGAAGCAGCGCTAGGACGTTTTCTCGACGAGTCGAGACTCACTGCAAGCCTCAATCACCCCAACATCGTCGCCGTGTACACGGCCGGTAGCTATCAAGGCAATCCCTATCTGGCGCTCGAGTACGTGGAGGGACAAAACCTTCGGCAGCGAATGCGCGAAGACCGCCCAGGAGCGTGGGAATCGATCCGGATCCTCCTTTCCGTGGCCAACGCGCTGGTCGAAGCGCACCGGCAAGGCATCCTCCACCGCGACCTCAAGCCCGAAAATGTTGTCATCGGCAAAGACGGACGAGTCAGAGTCCTCGATTTCGGGATTGCCAAGCTGCAATCGTCGTCG
>JAZDLZ010000618.1:0-2147 GCA_043801535.1 Pseudomonadota bacterium | reverse complement strand
AGCTTGCTCTTTGCGGCGGCGATGGCGGTCGGGCTCGGGGTCGAGGCGGCAAAGGGCAGCCAAGCCAAGAACGCGACCCGGCGCTGGATTGGAGGCGTTGTCGCTTCGCTACGGAATCTCAGTGGCAAAGGAATCGCTGTTTCGTTGGGGCTGGGCGTCGTTTTTGGAGGATTCCTGTCGTTCGTCTGGACGCCCGTTCTCTCCAAGCACTTCTCCTACAAGAACCTCTTCAAGAGCTATTTCGATCACCGCACCGGCGACGAGCCTCTCGCAGTTCTGGGCATTCCCGGCAGCGGTCCCGAGTACTACGCCCGCGGATCGTTCGAAAAGCTCTCGAACCGTTCCGAGCTGCTCGGCTTCCTCGGCCGAGGCGAGCGAGTATTTGCCATTGCCTCGGCAAGCGAGCTCTGTGCCGTACACCAGGAAGCGTCGACCCGATCTGCCCAGTACCACGTGCTCGACAACCGCAGCTCGCGCTTCCTGCTCCTCACCAACAAACTGACCGGCGGAGAAACCGATCAGAATCCGTTGCTGAGCGCGATCGGGAGGTCACCACCAGCGTCGATGAAACGACCCGTCACCGCCGACTTCGAAGGAACCATCGAGCTCATCGGTGCCGATCTGCCTGACCGGGTCGGCCACGGGGAACGATTCTCCATGACGTTGTTCTACCGGGTCAATGGCAAGCCATCGATGAGCTACAAAGTATTCGTTCACTTCGACACGGTCGGCTCGCGCTTCCAGGGCGACCACGATCCAATCGATGGCCGGTGCGGGACTACTTTCTGGCAGGCGGGCGACTACATCACCGACACCTTCCCTGTCACCGCCGGCGAGCTGACCAATCCGCGTGGTACCTACAGTATCTATGTCGGATTCTTCACTGGATCGGCAGGACGTTGGAAGAACATGGTCGTACGCAAGGGGGACGCCGACTCCAACAACCGAGTCAAGCTCGGCTCGATTCAAATACGCTAGCCAACAGGTCAAACAATGAAAGCCTTTGCCAACGTCATTGAGCTAATCGGTAACACTCCGCTCCTCCGTCTGGGCAGAATCGCACCCCAGCAGCGAATCTACGGCAAGTGCGAGCTCATGAATCCATTGAGCATCAAGGATCGAGCTGTCCTGCAGATAATCAACGACGCGGAAAAGGACGGCAGGCTGCAGCCAGGCAGCACGTTGATCGAGTGTACGAGCGGCAACACCGGCATGGCGCTGGCCTTCATCGCCAGCGTCAAGGGCTACCGCGCAATCCTGGTAATGTCCGCAATCCAGAGTCTGGAGAGAAGACAGGTCCTGGCAGCGCTCGGGGCAGAGTTGATTCTCACCCCCGCATCCGAAGGCACCGCCGGAGCAAGACGCAAGCTCAAGGAGCTCTGTGCCGAGCATCCCGAGTACTTCTACGTCGGCCAACACGTCTCTCCGTCCAACCCGCGCGCTCACTACCTGGGAACCGGGCCGGAGCTCTGGAATGACACCGACGGCGGCATCGACATCTTGGTGGCGGGGCTCGGTACTGGCGGCACACTCTGTGGCTCGGGCCGCTTTCTCAAGGAGAAAAAGCCGAGCGTGCGCGTGATCGCCGTCGAGCCCGAAGAGTCTCCCTACATCTCGAAGGGAGTATTCAAACCCCACCGAATGATGGGAACGGCACCCGGATTCGTTCCCGAGACCCTCGATCGCAGCCTGATCGACGAGTTCATCCTGGTGAGCGAGGCGCAGGCATTCGCAAGGTGTCGAGAAATCGCCCAAAAGGAAGGACTCCTGGTGGGAATCTCCTCGGGAGCAGCCTGCCACGCTGCGCTCGTGGCGGCCTCGCGTCCCGAGAACGATGGCAAGACAATAGTGTGTATCCTCGCCGACACCGGACAGCGATATCTCTCGGTGGAAGGACTATTCAGCTAGCGGCGAGCACCGCCTTCCCCCATGGACGATGATTCCAGAGCACGTACCGCCTTTCGCGACGACCAGTACGAAGCCGCCTATCCAGCTGGAATCGAGCGACACTACTGGCACCAGTATCGCAACGCCCTCATCCGCTGCAAGCTGGGCGCGCCCACCGCGGACAGGTGCATTCTCGAAATCGGCTGCGGCCGCGGCCACGTCGTCGACTATCTGCGCCGCCACGGCTACGAGAGCTGGGG
>JAZDLZ010000610.1:0-2034 GCA_043801535.1 Pseudomonadota bacterium | reverse complement strand
TAGTTCCTAGTTCAATTGGACGTTCCATAATCTGTTTATCGCCGCCATGCAGCTGATGGTTGCGTGGCAAGGAACAAGGAACTAGGGACTAGGAACAAGGGACCGGGAACAGCACGACCAACGGCTTTTGTTCACACCCTTTGCTGCCATGTCTGGCCAGGCCGACGGCCTCCTGCTCTAGCACCGGGCCATCCATCCACCAGGTTCTGCCGTCGATTGACAGAACGTCCCCCTCTCCCGAATCCTCACCCCCACCAACTCCCCGAAGGCGGCGCGCTGGGCGGCGGGGTCCTCGAGCAGGGCGATGGCCCGCACCCGCCGCTCGGTGAGGTAGAGCTACTGGGAAATGATCTTCGACACCGTTCCCCAGCAGACTGCCGCGCCGTCCTTGCGCAGGGCGCAATCGTAGCTATCGCCGGCTGCCACTGTAGTGAACTCTCCCTTGGGCGGTGCATGCCTTTCAGCGCTCGCATCCTCGCCCCAGTACACCAATGAGCCATCCTTGCGCACTGCACAGCTATGATTCACGGCAGCGGCCACTGCAAGATAGTGAATACGTCAGTGCCGCACCACGCACTCGTAGGTCGCGTTGTCGGCGCGGTAGAACCAGGGCATGCGCTCGAAAGTGATCGCCCCGAACAGGTTCACGACGATCCCGACGATGATCAGCGTCTTTGTCCAGGCGCCGAGGCGGCGACCGCCGACCGCCAAGAGCAGCACCAAAAAGACAATGTAGTCGAGACTGAATCGGTAGCCGAACTGCAGCCAACCGGAGTTCTGATAGAGAAGCGACCAGGCAGCGACGGGGATGACGGTGGCGAGCAGGGGACGGTAGAGCGCTCCTTTGGCGCGTGGCCAGAGAAGGAGCAGCAACACAGGAGTGGTTACCCAGATGGCAAGGCCGTGGCCGCTGATACTGATGTACGGCCGTGACGCCAGAAAGGCAGGCATCAGAGTCAGCGCCGTAGCCAGGTTCCTGGTCAAGTAGCGAAAGTGAAACAGCCCGAATCGCTCGATCTGGCTTTGCTGGCGCACTGCCAGGTAGGAATGACCGAACTCGGTGAGCTCGCGGAATCGCGCATAGTTGTACCAGGCAGCGAGCAGACCGATGGCCGCGATCGGGACGGCGAAGACAATCAGATCTCGGAGCAGCCGCGAGCGCGGCGAGCCCCGCCGGACTCGCCAGGCTTCGAGGACGAAGAGCGGAAACATGAACAGCATTGGGGTGCGAGTGACGAATGCCATCCCCAGGGAAAGGCCGGCCAGGAGAGGGTGAGCTGCCTCGACGGAGGCCCACGCATAGAGGATGCAGAGCAGAGCTCCGACAACGTGGGCGGTGAACCACACTCTGCCCTGGACGGCGCTAAAGAAGAAGACCGTGCCAAAGGCAAGCAGGACGGCGAGCCACAAGTCTTCTGCCTGGGTTCGCGCCGATAGTCCCTTCTCGCGTAAGCGTCGGAGAAGGAGCAGAAAGAAGGCAGGAACGAGCGCCGCCAGTACCACCGTGAGAGCAACGTCGCCAGCGCGGTTTCCGAAGAGAGCCACCGGCGGCACGAAGAGCAGCGCCGGGAAGGGTGGGAAGGAAACGTAGTGGATCGTGCGAGCGGTGCGCGCAATCTCGGATTCCGGCACTTCCCGGCCACCGAGAACGCGAAAAGCACTGCGCGCCGATATCCGGCGACCGCGCACGATCTCGCCGCTCTTGAGCTCGACTTCCTCGAGCTTGGCCGGATCATCGGCTCCCGCCGGCCACGAAGCAATTTCGAGCCGGCCGGACAGCCACGCCTGCGCCTGAAGCAGGAAATGCGGATCGGATGAGCGCCGCAGCAGGCGCGGGCCAGCAACGCTCCCGTAGATCACTGCGGCGATGGCAAACGCCAGCAGGGGCGCTCGATTGCGGGCGAAGAAACCACGCATGCCGTTAGGAGCCGTCGCAGAATAACTTGAACAAAGTATCGGCGATGAGGCGCCCGGATGGCAAGGAGCGAGGAGGGCGCATACTCTCGGTATGTAGCGGGGGGGCCCCGTCGAGGT
>JAZDLZ010000569.1:0-5540 GCA_043801535.1 Pseudomonadota bacterium | reverse complement strand
CGACGGTCGGGGGCGGGCAGCTGTTCGGCGAGTAGTGTTTTTGTTCGATCAAAGGGGGGCTGCGAGCCCTCGCCGCCCCCCCGTCCAGCAAAGCTCGACAGGGCCCCCCCCCTCGCTCAAACAGTCCTCGGCTCCGTGACTCGATGCTCCCAGCGTTCCGTGTTCGCGATTGCCGTCCCGACGGTATGGTAGCCCTCTGTTGGCCTGCGGAACTCGCTCGCGTCCAAAAGCACTACTCGCCCTAACAGCAGCCGCCCACCCATTCCTTCAGGGGGATGAGCTTGCGGTAGGTCACGATCTCGGTGCACATCTCGATGGCAGAGACGCTCGCCCAGCCGCCATCCTTCTGGATCAACCAGTTCTCTTGGCAGGTGCAGACACTGCAAAGGTAGCGAGCGACGCCGATCTTGAGCAGCTCCTCGGGAGCGCTGGTGTCCGACGGATAGGTGCCGGCGCTCGCGGGATACCACACCAATTCGAAGAACCCGTCGACGCAGCCCTCCTCGCAGTCGCAACCGCTGAATTCCTCCACGCAGGCGGCGATGGCGGCGGCGTCCTGTGGATCGTCACCGGGTGGAACGGCAGCGCTGGTGCAGCCGTAGAACGTCCAGTAGTTGCACGAGCAGATTCCATCGTCGGTGCAGCTACAGTCGGATCCCCGATAGAGCGGCATGCAGCCCGCGCTCTCGACGCACTCGAGCTCGTCGCTGATGGTGTCGCACTCCGGCGGGATTGGCGGCTCTTCCGGTCCGCACTGACGGAACAGGCCGTACTCCGGACAATCGACGCACTCGGCGTTGGGATCGGAGCCGCACTCCCAGTCGTCGCAGGGCGGGCCGATTTCGTGATAGGCGGCGCAGTTGTCGCGCCGGGAGCACTCCAGGGCATCGAGCGCCGTGCAGTCGCCGCCGCTTCCTGTTCCTGGCTGCGACGGCGCGGTGGACCAGCAGCCGACGAAGATGGCAGACGCGATCGGGTCAGGGCTGTGCTCGAAGTTGGTCGTGTAGGCTGCTCGGCAGCCTGGTGTCATGACGCACGTGGCCTCGTCGAGCTCCTCGCAGCGGCCGTCGCAGCGGGCCACGTCCTTGTGGCCGGCCACGGCCGCAAACTTGCGGCAGTCCCGGCACAGACCGCTCACTGGATCGCGGAGCTCGAAGGTATTGGCGGCGTTGGCCGCCTTCAGATAGGCTTCGGAGGCACAGTAGAGGAAATCGGCGTACGGACTGGCGCACCGCGCGTTGGGCGGGCAGTAGGTTGGCAGGTGGACGGCGACGCAGTCGGGCCGGCGCGAGCACTGATAGGCGTCGAGCTGGTCGCAGCCAGCCCCCTCTTCGACTCGCGAGGCGACACCCCAGCAGCCAACGAACTCTAGCGGCGAACAGGCTGCCCCATCGCCGTGATCGACGTAGGCGGCGCGGCAGGTGATTTCGGCAATACACGACTCCTCGTCCAAGTCCTCGCAGTGCCAGTCGCAGATTGCCCAATCTGGAAACCCCGAAAAGCTGTCGACTGCCGGGCAGGGCTGGATGGTCTCGCAGATGCCGCTCTTCGGATTGCGCAGCGACATCGGCCCGCAGCCCGAACAATTGCCGGCCTCGCTGGCGCAGGCCTGGAAAGCTCCGGCGCCGACGGGAGGAGAGACGCAATGGCTCGCGAGCTGATGAATACCGATGCAGTAGTCGAGCTGGGCGCACTGGCTCGCGTCGAGCTCCTCGCAGGGGCGACCCTTGAGACGGTTTCGCGGCTCGTCGGTCGCCCGGCACTCGATGAAAGCAAGAGCTCTCTCGCACGGGCTCTCGCAATCGACGTCGACGAGCTCGGTGCGATAGAGGGCGCGGCAGCCCTCGGTCGCTCGGCAGCCTTTCTCGTCCATGTCGGTGCAGCGGTCACGACAATACGACGGATCCACGACCTTGACCCGCCGCGGGACGCATTCGCCAGTGGCTGGATCCTCGACGAGCGCATGCTCCCAGCATTCGCTGGTTTCGGGATCGCGCGACCATGGCGGGTCAATGGACCCAACGCAGGTATTGGTAGCGTCGATCTGCCGAGGTCCCCGACCGGCATCCCGGCCATCGATGCCATTGTCCGGGAAAGAGAACTCGCAGCCACTGCCGGCGAAGAAGAGGAAGGCAAGAGCTAAAGCGCCGACCGGCTTGACTCCCGGCGGCAGACTCGCGGCGGGGACGCATCCGCTGCGTCGTTCGCCGGTTACATACCGAGAGTATGCTCCCTCCTCACTCCTTGCGGAGTGCATCCCCGGCGCTTCGTCTGCCTCGGTCCGGCAAGCCGGTCGGTGCTCTAGCATCTCAAGCCTGGATCTGGGTCTCGGTCTAGATCTAGGTCCAAGTCTAGCTATCGGCATTGCTTGGTTCTCCTGCTATTGAGAGGGACGATATTTCCAATCGACTCAACCCTGGAGCACCGAACGGTGCTCTAGTTCTCCCGCCCGTCGTCGGGTGGCGGCGCAGCAGCGTCGGTGCAACTGTGGAACTCATAGTAGGATTCGCAGGTGCACTTGCCATCTTCGCATGGACAGGGCACAAGCTGGTAGAGCGGCATGCAGCCAGCGGTCTCGATGCATTCGAGCTCGCCCTCGATGGTGTCGCACGGCGGCGGCGGCAGCAGCTTTTCCGGCCCGCATTCGACGAAGGTGCCGTACTCCGGGCAAGGACAGTTGGCGGCGGGATCAGAGCCGCAGTTGCTCTGGTCGTCGCACGGCGGCCAGGCCTCGTGGTAGGCCGCGCAATCGTCGCGCTGCGAGCATTCCAGAGCAGCGAGCTCCGCGCAGTCGCGTAGCGGAGACTCGGATGGCGGGGCTACAGTCCAGCAGCCGACGAACCAGCTCGACTCGCACCACATATCGCGGAGATTGAGGGCGTAGGCTGCTCGACAGCCGGGTGTGGCAACGCACCTGGCTTCGTCGAGCTCGTCGCAGTGCTCGTTGCACCGTCCCCACTGGAGGGCAGTCCAGTAGGCGAGCGTGTTGCAGTCCTGGCACTGCCCGCTGCTCGGATCGCGCAGCGAGTAGATCCTGTTCACTTGATCCAGGTACGTTTTCGAGGCGCAGTAGAGGAATTCGGCATACGGCCTGGCACACCGCGCGTTGGGCGGACAATGCACCCGGCGGTGAACGGGAACGCAATCGTCGCGGCGCGAGCACTGATAGCCGTCGAGATCACTGCAGTACTCCTCGCCCGTCGCTACCCGCGAGGGGGCGGTGTGCCAGCAGCCGACGAACAGCAGCGGCGAGCAGGCGGAGCCAATGCCCGGGTCGACATAGGCTGGATGGCAGCCGGGCTCCGAGAGACACGATACTTCGTCGCGCTTCTCGCAATAGGTGCCGCAGAAGCCCCAGTCGGGATACTCGGAGTAGCTGCCGGCGGACGGACAGCGATCGATCTCCTCGCACATCCCGCTCTCCGGGTTGCGGCGCGCCTGCGCTCCGCAGCCCGAGCAATGGCCAGCCTCGGAGGTGCAGCGCTCGAATCCGGTGGCCTGCATCTTCCGGTCGTAGGAATGAACGCCGATACAGGTATCGAACATGGCGCAGAGGTTGGCGTCGAGCTCATCGCAGCCGCCCACTTCGAGCGGCTGGCGCGGCGGCTCGGCCGCCCAGCACTCGAGGAACACGTAGCACTCGCACTCGCTGCAGTCGAGATTGGGATCGCCCATGGCATAGATAGCCCGGCAACCAGGAGTTGCCCGGCAGATTGGCTCGTCCATGCCAGCACAAGAATCGTTGGCGCGGCAGAGCGACACGTCCACGACAACTGGTGACCCGGGAATGCACTCTCCGGAGACGGGGTCCTCCACTATGGTGTCTTGCAGACACCGGCCGGTGGCGGGGTCGCGTCTGGGCACGGGCCGAGCTGCACCACAGTGCTGCTCGGCGTCGCTGGAATTGGGGGCGCCGTCCTGGTAGTAGGGATAGGCATCCTGATCGAGATTGTTGTTCTCGGGAAGATAGATACAGCTGCCGCTGGAGAACAAGAGGAGGGTGAGGGCTGCAGCCCCCGTCCGAGACTTGACCGGAATAGACTTGGCTAGAAACATGGCACGATCCTCCAGCGGCAGTTGAATGGTCCGTCCCCTTTGCAAGTTCCGTTCCCTCTGCCAACCGAGCGGAATCGCTCGATCAACAACGGCTGCAACCTCAAGATCTCATGATCGATTATCAGTTTTCTGAATAGTCAGAACCCCTCACTTCCCTCCTGTACTACTAGGAGCCTGTCGGAGAAAAGCTGCCCTTGTTTCTTGGCACCGATTTTTCCCGTGCGAAAAATCGGTGCTCTTGGTGTCGCGGATGAGCAGTCGAAGCCTTGCTGCACTGCGACGCGGTCGGAACGAGTCGGAAAACGCGTGCAGAACGAAGGATTGTGTGCAGAGGAGCTTCATACGGCCGCTGATTCCATTGTGGTACGCACGCCGCCGCTTCGGAAAAGCTTGAGCAGGTTGTGGGTCATGGCGATTAGATTGAACTCGTGTCCGACCGCGACGAGTCCGCGTAATAGAAACCGTCGGAATCCTCGTGCTTCTTTGATTTGCCCGAACACTGGTTCAACAATGGCCTTGCGCATGCGGTAACCGTCGCGGCCGGTCGGGGTGGCGAGCTTTCGTCGCATGTCGCTCGCCGCATTGTGCTCTGAGTCTGGCGGAGTAGTTGTCGCCGTCGACGAGGTGCCGTGCTTCTGTCGATCCGGCGGCACCAGCAGGTTGGTGTGCTGGAACCGCGGGTCGGTTACCGCCGCCCCGCTGAAATAGCCTGAATCGGCCGTAGTCGTGTCCGCCAGTCGACCACAATTCTCGACGATGCGCTCAGCCATCGGCACCAATTCGCGCTTGTCGTTCGTCGCCTGAATGACCGCCGCGGCAACGATGATCTGCGCGGCACCATCAACAGCGATTTGGGCATTGTAGCCCTGTACGAAGGAGCCCTTGTTCGCTCCGTCAGGCATTATTCGCGATTCAGGATCGGTGAAGTTCCGCTGCGCTTTCGGGTCTGGTTGAGCTTCCTCGGGAGCAGGCGCCTTCGGCGGTCGGCCACCGGTCTTCTGGCCAGTCTCGGATTCGCGACGCGCACGCTCTTCCAATCGCGCTCGGACATCCGCGGCCTTCGCCTCCGCTTCCGCCCTCGCTTCCGCCTCGAGAGCAGCCTTTGCCTCACGAATCTTGCGGAGTCGGCTTTCGCGTCGAGCAAGCTCGGCAGGTAGCTCGTCGCCGCGTTGGCCTTTGCCATACCGAGCATCCTCCTCCGCGTCCACGCGCGCGGCCTCTTCGAGGAGCTTATTGACCTCTTCTTCCAAGCGCTTTTCCGTTTCGCTCATCCTGTCGTAGCTCATCGCCTTGTGCTTCGAGGCGTTGGTCTTCATCTTCGTCCCGTCAATCGCAACGTGTCCCAGGGGTGTGATCGTCCATGATTGTGCGGCCACCTACGTTCGTCGCCGGGACGTTCATGTGGCAGGAGGAATGCGCCATAGGCCAACGCAGGCACAGCGACGGCCATCGTCGTGGGGTCGGGACTGCGCTCGGAGCAGGAT
>JAZDLZ010000567.1:0-10669 GCA_043801535.1 Pseudomonadota bacterium | reverse complement strand
TTCCGGGACTCTCCGTTCACGTTCAATGCCAGCGCCAATTGGTACAGTTGGCGACGCGGCTTTCCAGTAACGACGGCCAGACGGGAAGCGATCTCTTTTGGGCTGGCGCCGCTTGCAAGGAGAGCCGTCACTCTGTTCTCGAGAGGCTCGCAATCCTCCTCGATTTCGAGCTGGGTGGCGCCGGCAATCACCAGGGTACACTCGCCGAGAGGCTGGCATTCCGAGTAGCGATCCAAGAGCTCGCCCAGCGAGCATCTGACCAACTCCTCGTGAAGCTTGGTGAGCTCGCGAGCAAGACAGGCAAGCCGAGATCTACCGAAGGCATCGGCCATGTCCGCAAGGCTGGCTGCCAGTCGAGAGGGTGCTTCGAAGAACACGATGGTGCCGCGCTCGCTCCGCAATGAGCCGAAGAGCTCTCGACGGGGACCGGGTTGGCGAGGGGGAAAGCCGCAGAACACGAAACGATCGGCAGAAAAGCCGCTCGCGACCAGGGCTGTCGTGACCGCCAATGGTCCGGGAATGACCTGGACGTTTACGCCTGCGGCGATGGCGGCGTTGACGAGCCGCTGGCCAGGATCGGACACCGCCGGGGTGCCGGCCTCGCTGATCAGAGCTACGTCTGCGCCGGATGCCAGCGCCTGGAGAAGCTCCTCGGTGCGCTGGGCCTCGTTGCCCTCGAAGTAGGAGACCAGCTTCTCGGGATGAAGGCCATAGTGGGTTAGCAGTCGTCGAGCCGACCTGGTGTCCTCGGCGGCAACGATGGCAGCCTGCCCCAGCATCCTTACTGCACGGTAGGTGATGTCGTCGAGGTTTCCAATTGGTGTGGCTACTACCCAAAGGCTGCCCGGCATCAGACTCCTCGCTTGTTTCCTTGGCTGGCGTTCGGCTCGGCTATTGGTCGGGATCGATTGCTCCGATATCGACCGCGCTCCCGAGGTCTTCCTCCAGGCGCTCCCGAAGCTTCTTCAGGATCCGTTGCTCGAGCTGGCGGACTCGCTCGCGGGTTATTCCGAACTTGTCGCCGATTTCCTGCAACGTCAACGGACTGTCAGTGAGCCAGCGCTCGACGAACAGAGCTCGATCGCGTCCATTCAGCGTCTTGCCGAATTCCTCCAGACGGGAGCGCAAGACTGCCCGGAACTCTTCGTCCTCGGTACGCACATCGGGTCGGGTACCGACTTCGGCAGGCAGGAGCTCGAGCCTGGTGCGCCTGGTATTGCCGTCGTCGTTGCCTTCGGAGAGCGGCGCGTCCAGGGACATATCCGCCGACGCCAGGCGCGACTCCATTTCGGCAACGTCCTGGACGGTGACATCTAGCTTCTCGGCGAGAAGAGCGTGCTCGGGCTCGAAGCCCATCCGCTCCAGTCTCTCCTTTTCCTTGCGCAGATTGAAAAACAGCTTCCGCTGGGCCTGGGTCGTACCGATTTTCACCAGACGCCAGTTGTTGAGGACGAATCTGAGGATGTACGCACGTATCCACCAGGCAGCGTACGACGACAGCTTGACCCCTCGGAAGGGGTCGTACTTGCGGACGGCCTGCATCAAGCCAATGTTTCCTTCTTGGACTAGATCGAGGAGATTGCGGTAGGCGCGCCGATACTCGTAGGCGATCTTGACGACCAGGCGCAGATTGGCGGTGACCAACTGTTTGGCCAACTCGATGTCGCCAGTCTCGAAATAGCGCACCGCAAGCGCGTGCTCGTCTGCTGCCGAGAGGAGTGGATAGCGTCGAGTCTCCTGAATGTAGGCACTGAGTGGGTCGTGCCGGGCAATCTCGTAGCCCGTGGCAGGCGCCGTCTTGGCCCTTGCTGCCTTTCTGACGTTCTTGCTCTCGGATTCGACGACAAGAGGCGCCTCGTCGACGTCTTCGGCGACATCCAAGTCATCCGTGCTTGGAGGAATTCCCAGACCGTCATCGACACCGAGCGTGAACAAGGCAGGGTCAGTGTCCTCGCTACCATCGTCGGCCGATCCCTCGCTCTCCACTACCTCAACGTCTTCAGCGTCCACCACCACCGAACGCGCCGCAGCCGCCGCCGACGCCGCCGCTGGAACCGCAGCCGCAACCATAGCCGGAGCATTTGCCATGCCGGCCGTTCTGGTCGCCGCCTCGTCCCGATTCGGCGAAGAATCTGTCTCGCCAGCCTCGGTCGCCTTGCCGCGCCGACTCGCTGCGCTTGCCTGCTTCACCCGCCGAGTCGTCCTGGTAGCTTTCGTAGCCGACGACCTACGCTTGGCTTTCGCTGGCGCGCTCGCTGGCGCATCGGCATTTCTCGCCCTCGTCTCCTCGATCGCCGCCGAGCTCGCCTCGGTTTCCTCGATCGCCGCCGGGATCTCCTTCGCCGTCGTATTTTCTGCTGTCACGTCACCCTGCGGGGCGACCCTGATTGTCTTCTGCTGTCCACGTACCATTTGGATTGCACATAATAGCGCAGCTGCCCTCGAATCACGCAGCAAGTACCAGCGGCATGGCGGGCATGGCAACATGATTGGCCAGCGGCACAATCGCCGCCTATAATAACAAGGTGGCATTGTCCCCTCCTCCGAGCGTGGAGATCTCTATGAAACGTACGTTTGTGGCCAAGCTAGTGCTGCTCGTCGGAGCCACAGCGACGGCCCTTTGCCTTACGATTTACCGACCTTCGCCAGAAGGTCTTGTGCCATTTGGAATCGGCCCGGCAGTCGTTCGTGCTGCTCCTGGCACACCGGTGGGAAAGGGCAAGGCTGGGAAAGACGCACACAATCTCAGCCAGCTCAAGATCGTCAGCTCGACTCTCCAGAAAATCCACGACAACTATGTCGATCCCGAACGAATCGAGTCGCAGAAAATGCTCCTCGCCGCGCTCGATAGTGTGCAACGCGATGTTGCCGAGGTCCTGGTCGAGCCCGACGCGGACAACGCTGCAATCGCTGTCCAGGTGAACGACAAGCTCCAGAGGTTTACCATCGACGGAGTCGACACGCCTTGGCGATGCCACTCCAAGCTGCGGGAGATCTTCAGCTTCATCCAGGCAAACATGAACTCGACTTCGGATCCGGCCGAGGTCGAATACGCGGCGGCCAACGGACTGCTCTCGACGCTCGATCCCCATAGCGTGCTCCTCGATCCAGAACAAGCGCGCGAAATGGACATCAGCACGTCGGGCAAGTTCGGCGGCATTGGCATCGAGATCGGGATGCGCAAAGGAAAGCTAACGGCAGTGCGCCTCATCTCACCCACTACTCCGGCTGCTCTTGCTGGACTACGGCCTGGTGACGTGATCGCCAAGATCAACGGAGAGCCTACTGCCAATCTTACGGTGACCGAGGCGATGAACCGGCTGAGAGGCGATCCTCACACTCGAGTAGTGGTGTCGATCGAACGAAAGGGAGTAGTGGCGGCCACCGACTACGCGATTATCCGCGACGAGATCCGCGTTCCAGCGGTAGAGGGCCGGCTTCTCAAGGGCAACGTCGGCTATCTCTGGATCAAGAGCTTCTCCTCGAGCACCGAGCGCGAAATGCGGGAGCAGATGCAGGTCCTGCGCAAGCAGGGAGCCACTGGCTGGGTGCTCGATCTTCGCGGCAATCCCGGCGGGCTTCTCGATCAAGCGGTCAAGGTTGCCGACCTCTTCCTCGAATCGGGAACCATAGTGACGACCATCGGCTACGCCGGCAAGCAGCGCAAGGAGGAACGTGCGCGGGTGAGCAGCACCGATAGCGAGTCACCGGTGGCAGTCCTGATCAATGGCAGCTCTGCATCTGCCTCGGAAATCGTGGCTGGTGCTCTCAAAAACCTGGACCGAGCGATTGTCCTGGGAAGAACCTCCTTTGGCAAGGCCTCGGTACAGGTGTTGTTCGACAACGACGATGGCTCCAAATTGAAGTTGACCATCGCCCAGTACCTGACACCGGGTGAGGTATCGATTCAGTCGGTCGGCATTACCCCCGACATCGAGCTGGTGCCCTTGCGAGTGCCCGACCAGCTCAAGACCTACCGAGACACGGTACATCTGGCTGGCCGCTCGCGGATGAAACGCGAGGCAGATCTGGACGCTCATCTCGTCGCCAAGAGCACCCAACCGGAAGCAAGAGCTGGCGAGACTCTCCGCTACCTCTTGACGCCACCTCCCAGGTCGAGCGCGGCCTACGACGACGACTCGGAAGACGAAGACACGAGCGCCGAACCGCCGGATCTCGCCCCCCCCAACGAACAGCCAGACGGACAGCCAAACGGACAACCCGGCGAGGAACCCGGCGAGGAACCCGGCGAGGAACTGCCGCCGGACGATCTGTTTCTCGAGGACGACGAGATCCAGATGGCCCGTGACTTGGTGTCGCAGGTCGCCACCTCGCAGCGCACCGACACTCTCGCTCGCGCCAAGAGCTTCGTTCTGAAGAGGCGCGCCGACGAAGAAGCCAAGGTCGTGCGCGCGCTCGCCAAGCTCGGCATCGATTGGACAGTCGGCACCAAGACTGGCAAACCGAGCTTGACAGCCACCTCTACCACCGACAAGAAGAGCGGCAACGTCGTTGCTGGCCAGGTAATCGCCGTGACCGGAACAGTGACGAACAGTGGTACGGGTCCGGCCTACCGTGTCCACGCTCAGATCAAGAGCGACGATTTCGTTTTCGACGACACCGACATGGTCTTCGGAAGAATCGATCCCGGCACCTCGCGCAGCTTCACCGCCCATGTCAAGGTACCGATCAGCTCCGCTGCTCGCGTCGACGAGCTTCGTTTCGCCTTCACCGAGAGCAATGGCGCTCAAGTCGCTGCCACCCCGCTGCGCGTCACGATCGAGGGACAGCCACGTCCTCTGTTTGCGTATTCCTATCAACTCCACGACGAGAAAGGCAACGGTGATGGGCTCGTTCAGCGAGGTGAGTCGTTCCGGCTGCACGTTTCGGTAAAGAACCTTGGACTAGGCAAGAGCCATCGCACCACCGCAATTCTACGGAACGCCTCCGGCGATGGCGTCGTGGTGAACAAGGGACGGTTCGAGCTCACGGAAATCAAGCCAAGCGATACCAAGGAGTTGGACTTCACCTTCGATGTTCGCGACGGGTTCCAGGAAAGCGAGCTTTTTCTCGAGCTAACGGTGTTCGACAACGTGCTCCTCGAAAGCTTGAAGGAGAAGCTGAGCCTGGCTGTTCGGCAGGAAAGCCCGGGACCGACCGCTGCCAATGGTCTCGTGAAGGTCGTTGCCCGCGATCCAGTGCCAGTGCGGGAAGGCACTGCGACCGATGCTCCAATCATCGGATCGGTCAAGCACGGCGCGCTGCTGCGCCTGACTGGCCGAGATGGAAACTGGGCGCGCGTCGAAGTCGCCCCGCAGAGACAAGGCTTCGTGGCGTCGGATACGGTCACCGACACCGGAGACGGCGCACCGTCGCCAGATGCCTTCGTGCAGGAATGGCAGGTCACCCCGCCGACTATCTCGATTCAGACTGGCTCGCTCGAGTCCAACGGAGACCACTGGAAGCTCGACGGGGTGGTTTCGGACGACCACCACGTGGAGGATGTTTTCGCGCTGGTGTGGAACCGGGACGCCAAGATCGAGGGGAAAAAGGTCCTCTATCGCTCCAATCGGGGCGCCAAGAACAAGGACCGGTTGGCTTTCACCGGCGACATCCCAGTCTGGCCAGGCAACAACATGGTCTTGGTGGTTGCCAGAGAAAACAGCGAAATCCGTAGTACCCAGACCATTTTCGTCTACCGTGCCCAGCCAGCCTCGACTGGAGCGGGCGTAGTGAAGAAGTAAGGGGTAAGGAGCGAAACCACCAGGGCAAGGACAACGTGCTTCTATTCCCGCGTCGGGATCACGCCAGCGATGTCGGCGAGGTGAAGTGCAGCGAGCGAATCGGGGGACTGCTCAAGTTCTACCATCGAGAGGCTGCATAGGCAGCGCAGGTGAGGATTTCGGGGGATTCCTGGTGCAAGAGTTCGAAATCATGATGGATTGGCGTTGTGAAATAAATAGACCTGACGGGGTCGTTGTTTTTTTATCGTGCGTCAGTGCTGGGTCGTCGTTCCGTCTGGGCCGGATGGTTTTGATCTCGACTGATCGTCTAGTCGGCGGCAGCCGAGGTCCCTGTCTGAGGCACAGGACGGGATGCGCGAAGACAAACGAATACAGCTGCATAGCAGGTGGCGACCGCGATCGCTAGGAACCGATAGCCCGTCAGCATGCTCGCATACTCGAGAATCCCTCCGAGCGTCGCACCGAAAAGGTTCCATCCGAAGAGATGCTCGGCGACTGTCTGGTCACGGAATACTATGCTGAACACGAGATTCGCGAAAAAGATCGGCGAAAACGTCATTAGGCTTGCCGCGACGAAGCGTAGCGAAGACGAACGGATTGCCAGAAGCTCGCTCAGCGGAAAGAATACCGCCGCCAGCGAGGACGCGATGAGTAGAACACCGACCAGTGGGAGCCACGTGGGGGCTTTCAGCAGTAGTGCCGTCCAGTTCGCGGCGAGGACAAGGAGCAGGACGGCAAGAAACACGAGAGAGTTGTTGATCCACGTTGTTCCGAAAAGCAGGCTGAACTGGATGATGCTCTTCGTTTCGAGGAGCAGGAAGGCAATACCCATAAAAACAAACGCGAGCTTGAGACCAAGGCTCGGGTGGCGGTTTTCAGCGCGTGTGCGGCGCCGCGAAGTGAAGTGAATGGCAGCAAGAAGCGCAGCGATCAGCACGAACACGGTGATGATGGCCCAACCGTAGACCTTCGGTATCCCATGGCGAAGCAAGTACAGAAACGGCCAGTCGTCCGTCGGAACATCAACAAGTCCAGCCGCGACCTGCGTCGGCGCCGCGTTGGACCCCTTGCGTACGCGGAGCACTGCAAAATCATTCTCCTGGAAAATCTGCTCCGGCCACCTATTGGTTGCCTGGAGAGCCATGTGTTGGATCTTCTCCTTCAGCCAATCGTGGCGGTAGTGGTTGTAGAACACGAGATCGCCACCGTCGTCGAGGATTTCGTATGCGCGCCTAACCGACTCGACGGTGAACAGGTAGTTCTCGAGCCGGAGTTGAGACATTGAGCTGACTTTGACGAGGCTGTCGGTGAGCGCGAAGATAACGAGATCGTACTGACGTGTTGCTCTCGTCATGAATGCGCGACCGTCGTCGACAACAAGATTCACGCGCGGGTCGCGGTATGGCGCGGCGGGATGGTGGTCGCGGCCAAACCGTGCGATCACCGGATCGATCTCGACGGCGTCGACGTGCTGCGCGCCGTTCATAAGGGCCGCAGCCACATCGTTGCCAGAGCCAGCTCCCAATACCAGCACGTTGCGGTAAGGTCGCATCTCTGGGGTGAGCCCTCGATCCGTGTAGATGGTCTGGTAGAAGGTCGAGCGGATGCGACTCGGTGCTTCCATGCTCTGGTGACTCACCCCGTTTACATAGATGCGTCTTCCGTTTTCGGTGAACTCCACCTTCTGGTACGGTGACCAGGCGACATCGAGCTGTCCGTCCAGCTTCGGGTTGGCCAACAGCCGTGCGTCCTGTTGGTGCGCCAGAAACGCCGTGAGGAGCGCTGGCACAACCGGTAGCCAACGAACCTTCCAGGCTCCTTCGGCCGCGACGATCGTGATTGCCAGTGCCCAGAGATACCACGCCCACGCAGGAATCTGGAGCCAACTGACGACCATGAAGCTTGCGATTCCTGCGCACGAGCCGGCGATATCGAGCGTGTAGGCCCTGAGCGGTGCGAACTCACGAAACAGCTTCGCAGTACGCTGGGCAACGAGTGCGAAAACGAGCACGATAAGCACCATGCACACGAAGAATGGCAGGAAGCTCTTTGCCACCGCTTGCTTCGGCACTGCGGTGAAGTAGACTTCTCCACTCATGTTGCCAGCCCAGGTCGTGAACCCCGGGACGCTCGGATGCTCGAAATAGACGTACGCAACGAGAAGGAACAAGAGCCAGATGGCGACGTGGAACACGATGTTCGAAAGCCGATCGGCGACCACGTGGTGAAACGTGAAGCCAATGCCCATCCCAATAAACACGCTGAGCAGGACAAGATTGGGGAAATATCCAAAATTCCAAATATTTCCTGCAAGATGGCGAATCAGGGCCAATTCCAGGAACAGGGTCAGATACCCAAGGGAGAATAGGCGTAGGGCGGTAGTACGGGAACTTCGCATGGTGAGCTACGTTGTCACGGTTCTATCCGGGAATCCATCCCGACGACATCCTCATCGTCTGTCCCCTTGCTGACTGCTCGCGCGCGGCGTCGGCGGACGATAGAGACGATAGATCGGTTCAACCACTTTGCGTTTGTGTCGGACCTTTGGTTCGAATGGCCCAGCTTGATGTTTCACCCGACCGCCCGGGGACGGCTGGTCGATCCGGAGGCAGACCAAAAGGTTCGGCTCACACTCGACATCGCACCGAGCGCAGGCGCTCTTGCCAAGTCTTGGATCGCAGATCGGTGCGCACCAGCCGTAGTCGCTATACTCCAAGTCGATGTCGCCGCCGACCGCACCATCGGTACAGCGGGTACCCCGCGGGCACTCAGTATCGGAACGGCAGATGGTTGTCCACTGACGGTTCATGCAGAATCGACTGCCAAACTCGGGTGCGCATCCAGCGGTCCAGCCTACTGGGTCGCAATCGTCAAGGAAGTGAGGTTGATTGCTCTTCGGGTGCATCTCACAGGCACTTCCCGGAACCCACGTTCGAAACTCGTGCGGACCAATGTGGAATGCGCCGCGGCAGCCAAGCGGCTCTTCGACGGGATCCGGCGGAAGAGGCCGTAATCCGTCTTCGGAGTCGACCGGTGCCCTTGCGTCGCGCGAGATCGACTGCTCCGGTGCCTCCCGCGCCTCGCAGGCAATAGCGAAAGCGCAGGCGAGGATCGAACCTGTTCGCAGACTCCCTCTCATGGCGTCACCTCGACCATCTTTGCGGCTATGTTGAATGTTGTTGCCGTACCATTACTATCATGGTCGCATGTTCCCCAGCTACAGGTCGCGCTCGTGGCGGTCGCCTCGTTCCATACGGGGTACAGTTTCGTACCCCGTCCGGTTCCCTTCCAGTAGTCGGAAATCGGTGGTGTCGTCGTATGGGCCGCTGGCCATGTATACGACGGGAATTTGCCCGTCCCGGTGAAAGACGCAATCCCAAAGTTCGAGTCGATCCCGCCGGCCATGAACAGGCTGCAGGCACCCCATGTGTCGGTAACCCAGAACCAACCGAGACTATCGTTGTCTGGGGCGGCGACGACCTGCGAAAAGTAGTCGTTCCACTGCGAGTTCGGGTTCCCGTTCGAGATTTGGGATCTGACAATCGTAGGGCTGCTGTCGTTCGTCACCTTGAGAATCGCGATGCGACTTCGCGACCAAAGATTCCCGCCTGCGTCGGAGACGAATACGTCCCAGGAAACCGCCGCATAGCAGTCGAAGTTGTTGTGAGGCTCCACGACGATCTGTGGTCCGCCGAACACGCGCTGGCAGGAATTGGCCGTTCCGACGCCTGCGCAATCGGTAGTTCCGAGCTTGCATCGTCGGATCGAACCAGAGCCGCAACCAGTATTCATCGGGCCGGAGAAGCCACTCCAGGTCTGCGACGCCATGACAAGAAAACCCTTGGTTGGATTTGTTAGCGGTGCCAGGGTGCTGCGATGCAGGGAAAGAAGGCGAATGTCGTTCGTTCCGCCCTCTCGATAGGCGACAAGGAGGTTACCGCTGCAGTGGTTGACTGCCGCATCGTAGTGGTTTTGAGACAGAGTGAATGCTGTCGTCGCTGATCGAGCACACCCACCACCCGCAACGCCTGGCTGACCCGGGTTGCACGGGACGAACGCGTCCACGCGCACGTTTCCCGTAAGCGGGTTCGACACCGCAAACAGCGCTGGAGCGTTCGGAAAGTTGTCGAAGGTGATTATGGGATGGTCGGTACTGGCATTGACGGCACAGGTCGCCGGGTAGTCCCATCTTTCCGACGGGATGTCTTCCGGGCTGGTGGCCCCTATCGCGAGGCAGGAAGCGCTGGTTTCCGTTGCGTGCCCGATGAAGGTCGAATAGACGAGATTGTTGTCCTCTGAGAAGGTACTCCATGCGTCTCCGACGAGACGATTCACGCCCGATTGATCGATCCAGAACGGCGTATTCGCATCCGGAGCGGTCATGTCCTTGTTCCAGTTGTTCCAGGTACCGATCGTCGTACTGACGGTGTTCAGGCCGTGGGCCGCAAACAACCAGATCGCGCTCTCACGATTCACGCGCGTGAGGATCGGTTCGACCTCACGGATGCAGGTGGTCGTGCTAACCGGTGCCGATGAACCGATGACGTCGAAGGGCGCAGAAACGGTCACCGCACGCGCATCGTTGACGAGGAGGAGCATCACAAGGGTTATCTGGAAGGCTCGAGTAGTCATTGGTCCGGCCTCAATGTCAGTCACCATACTGCTATGCCAGTTCTAGTCAAGTACCAGCATGGGTGCCCCAGGGGTACCCAGAAGTCGCCGGCGCAGACGCTGGCAACTTCCGGGCACTGGTCGGAGGCACAAACCGAGTATCAAGGGAAGCCTCGTCAGGTCTAGATATTCCGTCAGCCCAAATCGCTTGAAAATCTAGTATGTTGATGGGCAGTGAGTGCCGGCATTCTCATCGGAACCGATCTGGCTAGCGGATATACAGCAAGTTGGCTATCACTGGCCACTGCAAGGAG
>JAZDLZ010000559.1:0-3932 GCA_043801535.1 Pseudomonadota bacterium | reverse complement strand
CGCTTGGCCATTTCTCGCAGTATCTCGCCGCGCGCCCGCACGACTTCCTTGACCGATTCGAGGTCGCTGGGACGTGACTCCTTCTGGAGAATCGGCACGGGCTCCTGCCCCGACTCCACCGGTGAATCCCCATCCCCACCCCTGTCCCCATCCAGATCCCTCGGCGATTGCATCTGCAAATCTCTCCGCAATTCCTTGGTACCTCGTTTCAATCTCAATCTGCCCTAGTTGACGCTACTACCTGGCTCTCCCTGCAATTGGTTGCACGCTGTTTGCTCGGTCGTGGCGCGATCCGCACGTCCGGTTGCCGAATAAACCTCTGCCAGACCGCAACGTACTGCTGGGTCGAACGGGGAAATGCGCACTGCTGCCGCCAAGTGCTTTTCGGCGTTGCCGTAGTCGCGGAGCCGCAGCAAGGCCACACCCATCGTGGCATGGGGGAAAGAGTCCTCTTCGCCGAGCGCAATCAGCCGTTGGACGGCCGAAACTGCTCTGTCTGGCTGTCCCATCTCCAGGTAGGTGCGGGAAAGCTTGCCAGCGATTAGCAGGTTTTCTGGTCCAGTGATGGCTAGCGCCTTCTCGTATTCCAACGCGGCGGAAGCATACCGCCCGCGCGCCCGCAGCATACCAGCAAGACGGGCATATCGAAGGGCCTTTTCTTCGGTCACCTGTTCGAGGCCCACGTTCTCGTCGTCCTGACGAGAATTCCGGCGAGAGTCTTTGCGAAAACGGACCCTTTCGACCGGAAGCCTGGTCCGGTCTTGGTTGCTTCCCTGGGCAATCGCTGCAAGTTGCTTCTTCCATTTTGCCTCGGTCTCCTGCCAACTACTCGCGCCCACTACTTCTGTCAGAGCTCGACGTGCACCACGGCCGTCCCTGAGCATCGCGAGCAGCGACCGGATTCCTTGGTAGCCAACCTTGGCGTGCAGCATGCTGGCAAGAACGTGAACTTCGGCGAACGCAATGGCTGCTGCTTCCTGCGACGGAAGCCTGGCCATGGAGGGGTGCATTTGCTCGAAGGTGACCAGTCGTCCCTTGCGTAGAGCCATCGCCAAGAGTTGCGCCTGGGTCCTCGACTGCCCGACCGCACCAGGAGCGCTGCGCCAGCGCGTCTCTTCGAGCTTTGCCAGTCCTTCCTGGAGCCAGACGGGCGCGCGGTCGTGAGTAGCCCGTGCCACAACGTAGTGAGCATACTCGTGAGCGAGCGTGTCGAGCCACGGGTAGCCAAACACGGTTGCCCTCGGACTGACCATGACGATCTTCCCGTACTTGCAGAGCGCGATGGTCCCGGTCGCCTCGATTTCTCGTTCGGTCAGCGTCGAGACCCGCGCCAGGTCCGAGGCAGCCGGGAGTATCTCGACTCGGACTTTCCCTGGTGGATAGAAACCGAGATCAGCGCCGATTTCGCGAAAGGCCTTCTCCAACGCATCACCCGCCAGGTCAGCGAGAAGCTCGTCCTTGCCGGGCGCGAAGCTGATGACGAAGTGATCGACCTCCCGTCTGGCAAATCCCCTGGTCAGCTCCTCGGTAGCGGCAACCAGGCGCCGCAGCTCGCGTGCCAGGTCGGCGGCGGCTGGATCCGAATCGCTCTCGAAGCCCTGGAGGATCTGGAGGGCGGAAGCGTAGCCACCGTCGAGAAACGCCAGATCAGCCTGAAGGTAGCGGGTCTCTCGGCTCGCAGACGTCTTGCTGCTGCCAATGGATGCCATGATGGCGCGGGCATCCTCGAACCGCCACTCCTGGATGGCTCGCGCAGCAAGCAAGTGCTCGCCAACCTGTGACCGGCCGGTGGCATCCTCGGCGAACGCAGGCCCGGCGACGCCGAGGCCCACGAACAGTCCCACGAACAGTCCCACGAACAGTCCTGCGAACAGTCCTGCGCAAGAGCAAGGGCACGAGCACGAAGATCGTCGAGATGGCAACTGCGTGAGCTCCGTATGGCATCCCGACGCTTGCAGTCGATCCTCGCGGTCGCTCACTTTACGAGCTCCTCGTAGTAGCGTTTGACCATGTCTCGGTACTGTGCAGGCGGACGGTGTCTCCTCATCGCCTCGAGAATGTCCTCACGGAACTCCGCCGGCGGACGGTAGTCGCTGGCGCCGGGGATCCGGACCGGCTCTTCCTCCCACGCGCTTCGTCCACTCCCTACTGTCGTCGGCCTTGCCGCGCGTTGAACGCCGCGCCGCATTGCGCCTAGCTGATCTGCTGCTGCCCGTGCATCGCCGTGCCCACCCGGTAGATCGCCCGTCTCGAGCTCCTTCTCGGCGCGTGCCATGCGCGTCTTTGCTTCTTCCAGACCATCGCGCGCAACATCCGCCGATCTCCCCGGCAGCTCGCTTCCCTTCTTTTGTGCCTTCTGGATCAGCCGTGCCGCCTGCTCTCTGGCTAGTTGCTGGCGCCGGCGCATCTCCTCTGCCAGCACCTTTCCCTCTGCTCCCAGCACCTCCTCGGGCGAAGGAACAGCCGATCCGAGCTCTGCCAGGAGACGATCGAGCAATGGGATTGCCTCGGCGAAATGCTGGAGCGCTTCGCCGGTGCTGCTCGACCATTGCTCACCTTCGTGAATGTCTTCCTCGAGCATGGCGGCAAGCATGCGCAGCCCTTGCTGAGCTTGCTCGCCCATCTCCAGCGCTTCGGCAATGTCTCTCTGTTCGATCATCTGGCCAACGTCGTCGAGTCGGCGCAGCAGCTGGCCGTTTTCCTCGGCGGCAATCGGGTTCAATCCGTCGAGCGGCACTTCGGCGAGCTTGCGCTTGAGAGCCTCGAGTGTCTTGCGGGCTTGCTCCCGACTCTGCTCGCCGCTTTCGCGCGCCATCTGCGCGGCACGCTGCGCGAAGTCGTCTGCCAGGCGACCCGATTCGGTGGCGATCGCCTCCTGTTCGCGCGCCAGATCGTCGATGCCGTCGAGCAGCTCGCTGTAGGCGCGTTCCTCCGCAGTGAACTTGTCTGTCCGGAGCGCGCGCAGCCCGCCCTCGAGAAGGCGCGCCTGCTCGTCGAGGATTCGGCCACAACGCTCGAGCTGGCGAACCGCGCCCTCGGCGTCGCCAGCTTCGATGAGCTGCCGCACCTTGACAATGCAGTCCCGGGCATCGTTTGTTTCCAGTGCCTCGGAGCTGACGAACCGGTCTTCGATTTCGCCTGCCAGACGGGGAAGCTGCGCGGCAAGATCTTCCAGACGGTGCTCCAGCGCCCTGACTGTTCGCTCGATGTGAGCGAGCGTCTGTGGCGAGCGCGAATGGCGATAGTCACGCAGCAGCTCTTGCAGTCGCTCGCGATGCTGGTGCACTTCGTCCGAGATTGCCAGGGCCTGCTCGAGTACCTGCCGCTTGATCCAATCGTCGAAGAGAAGCGCAGCGCGCTCTAGCTCGGCAATCTGGCGAGCCTGCAGATCGCCAAGGGAGGAGGCCAGTGCCGCCTTGGGCGGCGGCGCCTTTTTGGGGCGTGTTCCTTTCTGGGAAAGAAGATCGAGGACCAGTCCATCGTCGCGGCTGAGCCGATCGAGCGATACCCGGACCCTGTCGATTTCGTTGCCGAGTGCTCTGGGTGCCAAGGTATCGGCCGCTATTGTGGAGAGCAGCTCGCCGATTTCCGCACCGAGCTTCTGGGAGCGGGCATGTGTCTCCTGCCAGTGCGCAAACACGCCGCCCCGACGATCCACGGGCGTCCTGTGAGCACCTGCTACCCCTCCGTCGGGGAGAGCTCCGCCGGGAAGCTCGGACGTCGATGGATCGAGCGTGCCAGCGTGCGTGCCAGCGTGGTGATCGAGGGGACGGCCGAGCGCGACGCCAGGTTGGCGATCGAGCACCTCGGGCTGGCTCTCGAGACGGTCGGCCAGTACATCGAGCCCATGCTCGAGCACGCGTTGTAGCTGTTCGAGCATGCGTTGATGTCGCTCGAGCGGGCTATAGATCCTCAAGTAGAAGGTCTTGGAG
>JAZDLZ010000556.1:0-8154 GCA_043801535.1 Pseudomonadota bacterium | reverse complement strand
CGCGGTCGCGGTCGATCCCTCGCAGTCGCGGTCGCGGTCGATCCCTCGCGGACGCGGTCGCGGTCGATCCCTCGCAGTCGCGGTCGCGGTCGATCCCTCGCGGTCGCGGTCGCGGTCGATCCCTCGCAGTCGCGGTCGCGGTCGATCCCTCGCAGTCGCGGTCGCGGTCGATCCCTCGCGGTCGCGGTCGATCCCCTCGCGGTCGCGGTCGAAATGCAAGAACCCTGCCACCGTTTTAGGGGGCACCCTAGCCTTGACTTCCACCCTGTGGTTTACTCCCTCTCGACGTGCGAAATACGGTGCCTGATTCGTCGTCGTCGACAGCGCTCGATCAGGGACGCCTGATCGAGCCCAACACGATGATCGACAGCTTCCGGGTGCTCCGTCTACTGGGCAGCGGCGGGATGGGGGACGTGTACCTCGCGCGCGACACCAGGCTTGGCCGACGTCTCGCTCTGAAAGTCATCAGCCCCCTGCTGAGCTGGTCGGTCAAGCGCGCTTCCTCGCTGTTCCTTCACGAGGCTCAAGTCACCGCCAGCCTCAATCATCCGAACGTGGTGACGATCTACGCGGTCGGCGAGTTCGACAACCGGCCCTATCTTGCAATGGAGTATCTCGAAGGCCAGACACTCCGAGAACGCCTGCGCGAGGAGAGACCTGGCTACAAGGAAGCCGTCCGTGTCGCCATGGCCATTGCCGAAGCGTTGTCCGAGGCGCACCGCCACGGGATTCTGCACCGCGATCTCAAGCCGGAGAACATCCTCATGGCCAAGGATGGCCGCTTGCGGGTCCTCGACTTCGGCATGGCGGCGGTGATCCGGGCTGTCGGCGAGGCAAACCCCGACGCTGATGCCGCCGCTCTCGGTTCCGGCGGCGCCAATCTTGCCGATTCCGGCGCCGACTCTCTCCCGGACGCGGGCCTCGCGAACCGTGTCGAGGACGTTCCCGCGAAGCTTCTGCCTGGCCTGGTGTGCGGAACGCCAGCCTACATGGCTCCCGAGCAGTGGCGTCACGAACAGAGCACCGAAGCAACCGACATCTGGGCATTCGGCGTCATTCTCTACGAGCTCCTCTCTGGCAACCGGCCATATTCTCTGATCTCGATTGATGCGCTCAGCGCTGCCGTCTGTCTGCCCGACCCCGTTCCCCGGCTCGAGACGAGCGAGCCGATGCCCGCGGAGCTCTGCACGCTCGTCGACCGCTGCCTCGGCAAGGATCCGAAGACAAGACCGCCGGCAAGCGAGATCGTTCGGCACCTCGAGGCACTGCTCCTCGAAGGGCGCAGGCGTCCGCGAGAGGAACAGAGCCCGTTCCGCGGCCTCGGATCGTTTTCCGAACGACACGCCGAGCTGTTCTATGGCCGCGACGCAGAGGTCGCCGCCTTTCTCGAGCTCGTGCGCGAGCTACCAGTGTTGCCGGTGGTCGGTCCGTCCGGTGCCGGCAAGAGCTCGTTCATCCAGGCTGGCGTGATCCCGCGGTTGCGCGAGCAGGGCGCCTGGACGGTGCTGTCGATCCGTCCGGGCACCGATCCGTTCGCCGAGCTGGCGCGCAGAATGGCTCGCGGCGAAAAGACATTCTCGCGCAGAACGGCGACGCCGCAGAGCTCGTCGTGCATTACCATGCAAACCGCCCCGACTCGTGAACGGACGCTGGAAAGCACGACGAGCACCGGGCACCCGAGGAGCCAGAGCCAGGCCGACGCTGGCCTGCGAATGGAACCGGGAGGGCACGAAGCGGAACGGCAGACATCTCTGTGGGATCAGCTCCGTTCCTCGCCGTACTACCTCAACATGTTTCTCCACCAAGTCGCCGAGGAGGAGAGAAGCAGAGTCCTGCTGTTCGTGGATCAGTTGGAGGAAGTCTACACCCTGGTCTCGGACGAAGACGTTCGCCGAGCATTCATGAAGGCGATTTGCCTGGCTGCCGACGATCCTCAATCACCGGTGAGAGTCGTCTTCACCATCCGCGACGACTTTCTCGGACGGGTCGCCGACAGCCCCGAGGTGGGCGCGGCGCTGGCTCGCGTCACCCTGGTGAGGCGACCGAGCGAGGAGATGCTGCGCGACATCCTGCGCCGGCCGCTCGAGACGTCTGGCTTCGACTACGACGACCCGGAATTGGTGGCGGAGATGATCGCCGCGGTGCGCGACGAGCCAGCTTGTCTTCCGCTGCTCCAGTTCACCTGCCAGATGCTATGGGAGCGCCGAGATCGCGACCACCGAATGCTGCGCCGGCAGACCTACGAGTCGATTGGCGGTGTCGCCGGAGCACTGGCCGAGCACGCCGACGGGGTGCTGGCGGGGATGGCGCCGGCGCAGGTGGATCTGGCTCGCGAGCTGTTCCTGCGTCTGGTCACCTCGGCCGGAACCCGTAAAGTCGTTGCCTTGTCGGCCGCCACTTCTGGTCTCGGACCGCAAGTCGACGAAGTGCTCGGAAAACTGACTCAGGCTCGCCTGCTCACCGTCCGCAAAGCGCAGGATGCCAGTCGCCGGCACCAGAGCGGCGGCGAGGTGGTCATCGAGCTGGTCCACGAGTCGCTGATCCATCGCTGGGGAAGGCTCGCTCGTTGGCTCGAGGAATCGCACGAGGAGCTGGTGGCGCTCGCGGAGATAGGCCAGGCGGCAGAGCTGTGGCAGCGACGTGGCAAGCGTGACGAGGAGGTGTGGCAGGGGGACGCACTGCACGACGCCCGGCGCAAGCTCGCTCGCTGCTCGACCAAGGCGTCCCATCAGGTGGTGGCGTTTCTCGAGGCCGGCCTGCACAAAGAGGCTCGCCACCGCCGGCGCAAACGCATCGCGGCAGCAGGCGGAGTCGGGGTGTTGGCGGGGGTGGCGCTGATATCGCTGCTGGTAGCCCAGCGCATGGGCGAACAACGGCGCCAGGCCGAAGCGGAACGGGCAAGAGCCGAAACCGAGTGGGGGCGAGCCGAGAAGCGCGAGGCAGAGGCTCAACGGGAAGGGGCCAGGGCAGCGATGCTGCGCGGCGACCTGCTCGAAGCGCGCGCCAAGCTGCGCGGCTCGCTGGAGATCCAGGACTCCTCCTTGGCGCGGGCGCTGTGGTGGCGTCTGTCCCGCGATCCTCTGGTGTGGAGACACGACGTCGGCGCCTTCATCACCGCAGTCGCCTTTTCACCGGACGGTGCCACGGTGGCGGCCGGCGGTAGCAAGCCAATCCACCTCTACGATGTGAAGAGCGGTGGCTTTCGACTACTGCGCGGCTCCCAGGACGTGCTCATCTCGATGACTTTCTCCTCGGATGGCCAGCACCTCGCCGCGGGAACGTGGGCAGGACCCATCGAGCTCTGGACTCCAGCGGAGGGCAAACGACAGGTCTTGCCAGGTCACAGCGAGCAAGCCGAGTGGCTCGTCTTCAGCCCAGACGGTCGCCGCCTGGCGTCGGCCAGCTACGACCGCAGCGTTCGGCTATGGGACGTCGCCACCGGAACGCAAGAAAGAGTGCTGCTCGGACATCGTGCCCAGGTTTGGCGACTCGCCTTCAACCCACAAGGCACGCTGCTTGCCTCGGCCGGCATGGATCGGGATATTCGGCTCTGGGACATGACCTCTGGCGAACAGCAGGCAGTGCTAGCCGGACACTCCGGTCCAGTGCGCGGTCTTGCCTTCAGTCCCGACGGGAGCGAGCTCGCTTCGTGCAGCAACGACAAGACCGTGCGCATCTGGAGCACGGCGAGTGGCGCCGCTCGCAGGGTCATTCCTCGGGCCGCCACCTTCGTGCAGTACCTCGAGAGCGGCGAGCTCCTTGCCATCGCCGTGCTGCCCGAGGCGATGAGTATCCGGGACATGGCGTCCGGCACCGAGATCAACATGCAAATCGGACCGACCGCCGACCTGCGCCGCTGGGAGCTCCGCAAGGATGGCCGCCTCCTGGCCGGCGGTGGGACCGACAACGCTGTCCGCCTGTGGCGAGTGACCAACACCAGCGTCGAGAGGCGAGGCAGCGGTCACGATGGGCTGGTAAAGTGTACCGCGTTCAGCCCGGACGGCAAGACGGTAGCATCCGGCGGTACCGACGGAACCATCCGGCTGTGGGATGCCACCACTGCCACCGAGCAGGGAGCGTTGACCGGTCACGGCGCTCCCGTCGACTGGATCGACTACAACCCGGCCGGGACAGTGCTGGCGTCGGCAAGCACCGACGCGACCATCAGACTCTGGGACGTGCAATCGAGAAAGCAACTCATGGTGCTCGCCGGTCACCGAGGCTGGACTACCGCGGTCAAGCAAAGCCCCGACGGAAAACTCTTGGCGTCGACAGGGTACGACAAGACGGTCCGTCTGTGGGACGTGGCCTCGGGCAAGGAAAAGCAAGTCCTGAGCGGTCACAGCAACGTAGTCTACGAGGCCTCCTTTCGACCGGACGGCAAGCTCCTGGCCAGCGCCAGCGACGACGGAACCGTACGCACCTGGGACGTGGCCAGCGGCGCGAGCGTGCAGGTGCTCGAGGGACACACCGCCCCGGTGAGGACCGCGGTGTTCAGCGCCGATGGCAGGCACGTGCTTTCCGGCGGTCTCGACGGCACCGTGCGCGTCTGGAATCTCGCCGCCGGCACCAGCAGGATTCTTCCGCAAGGCGAGAGAGTTCTCAAGATGGCTATGCATCCAGACGGTGCACGAGCCATCGTGACCGGCAGCAGGGTGTGGATGCTCGACCTGGCCAGCGGCCAAGTGGAGCCGCTTCCCGACTACCTGGGCGAGGCGAGCGCGTCCAGCCCGGATGGCAGACTGGTGAGCGGCGGTAGTGCCAAAGTGGTCGTCTACGAGCCGGCCACCGCAATGCCACTCTGGCGGGCTCCGGCTCTTCTCGAGGCCTCGCCCGGAGCACCGCTCGAGCTCTTTTCGCACCGAGGATGGGAGGTATTGCAGCGACCGGCGCGCCACCACGACACCGGCGACACTGCCGATACCGCCGGAACCAGAGATGCCGGCATCGCAAGCGCTTCCGAGCCGCCGGAATGGCGCCGAGCTATCGAGGAACGGGCACTCCTGGTTTCCGCCGGCGAGCACGGCGGTCTCTTGTGCATGCTGAGCCGTGGCGACGCCTTGGAGATGTGGGATCGGACCACCGATCGACGATTGCTCGCGAGCACCGTGCCCGGGCCCGGGCCCAAGTCCGTGGCGGCACTGCCCGACGGATGTGCGCTGGTCGCCGCCGATAGTGACAGCCCACGAGCTTCGCCACAATCGAAGGCGCTGTTCGTCGATCGTTCCGGGCGGACGAGAGAGCTAGCGCGAGAGGCGACTGCCATTGCCACCCATCACGGTAGTCTCTTGGTTGCGGCGGAAGGCGAGGTCCGCGTCGTTAGCGTCGCTGACGGCGCCGTGCATGGCCGCTACCACACCGGTCCAGCGGTGAGCGCGATGACGCTCGTCCACGATTGGCTGGCGGTCGGATTCGCCGAAGGACAGATCGAGCTATTGCCATTGTCTTCCGGGAAAAGCCAGGAGAAGCCATCGTTCGTGTTCGAGGGGGCACCGACCGACTCGGTGGCAGTGCTGGCAGAAGGCCCGATGGAGACGCTGATTGCCGGCTACGCCGGAGGAGTCCTGGGCATCTGGGACTTGCGGAACGGTGCGCTGCTGCAGCGCGAGAAGCTGCACGGCTCGGTGATTCACCTTCACAAGAAGGAAGACGCGAGCGTCTACGCCGCCACCGATCTGGGCGACACGATAGTGCTCGACCTCGGCGTGTTCCAGGAACCCTACTGCCGACTTCTCGCCAACGTGTGGGAGCGAATCCCGGTTGCCTGGGAGAGCGGTCTCGTCGTCGTCCGTCCGATCCCGGCGAGTCATCGCTGCGCCAGAGACGATGGTTGACGCGGTAGCCGTGATGGTTACCTTGACCGGCACGTCTCCCTCCGAGAACGAGGTTGTATGCGCAACGACAAGCTGACCATCAAGGCACAGGAAGCTCTCGTCGACGCCCGTGACCTTGCTTCGGGCAAAGGGCATCACGAGATTCTCCCGGAGCACGTCCTTCTCGCCCTCCTGGCACAAAACGACGGAGTGGTTCCCAAGATCCTCGCCAAGATCGGGGCGAGCACGAGCCAGCTCCGGGCGGAGATCGACAGGGAGCTGGGCAGCCAACCTGTCGTCCAGGGATCGGGGTTCGAGGTCGCGCCCGGCCGTCTCTTCCAGCAGCTATTCGAGACGTCGGCCAGAGAAGCGCGCAAGTTCAAGGACGAGTACGTCTCGACGGAGCACTTCCTGCTCGCGTTCCTCGCCGCCGACGTGGGCGCTGCCAGCAGAGCGCTGAAAGGTGCCGGGGTCGACTACGAGTCGGTGATGCGGGCGCTGGGCGAGGTGCGCGGAACCGTCCGCGTCACCGATGCCAATCCAGAGGAGAAGTACCAGGCGCTCGAGCGCTACTGCCGAGACCTCACCGAGCTGGCGCGCCAGGGCAAGCTGGATCCGGTCATCGGTCGCGACGAGGAGATCCGCCGGGCGATGCAGATCCTGGCGCGACGCACCAAGAACAACCCCGTTCTCGTCGGTGAAGCAGGCGTTGGCAAGACCGCCATCGTCGAAGGCATCGCCCGTCGCATTGCCGCTGGCGACGTGCCAGAGTCGCTGCGCGACAAACGCATCCTGGCGCTCGATCTCGGCCAGCTCGTGGCCGGCACCAAATACCGCGGGGAATTCGAGGACCGACTCAAGGCAGTGCTCAAGGATATCGAGGCGGCAGAAGGTCGTGTCATCCTCTTCATCGACGAGCTCCACACTGTCGTGGGGGCAGGAGCGGCCGAGGGTGCGATCGATGCCTCCAACATGCTGAAACCCACCCTTGCCCGCGGCACGCTGCGCTGCATCGGCGCCACCACCATCGACGAGTACCGCAAGTACATCGAGAAGGACAAAGCCCTCGAACGCCGATTCCAGCCGGTCAACGTCGGCCAGCCCACCGTCGAGGACACCGTCGCCATCCTGCGAGGCCTGAAAGAGCGCTACGAAGTCCACCACGGCATTCGCATCCGTGACGCTGCTCTCATCGCGGCCGCCGCCCTCTCGAACCGCTACATCTCCGGGCGCCAGCTTCCAGACAAGGCCATCGATCTCGTCGACGAGGCAGCGAGCCGCCTGAAGATGCAGATCGAATCGACGCCCGAGCCAATCGACGAGCTCGAGCGACGCATCGCCTCGCTGGAAGTGGAAAAGGCGGCCATCGCCAAGGAGAAGGGCAAGGCAGCGAGCGTTCGTTTCGCCGAGGTGGAGCGAGAGATCGCCACTCTGCGAGAGCGTGCCAGCGCGCTCCGCGCTCAATGGCAACACGAACGCACCCTGATCGGTCGAATCCGTTCGCAGCGAGAACAGATCGAACAGGCCAGGAGCGAATCGGAGCGAACGCAGCGTCAAGGCGAGTTTGCCCGTGCCTCGGAGCTGCGCTATGGCCGAATCCCGGAGCTCGAACGCAGGGTCGCCGATCTCGACCGAGAGCTTGCCGGCATCCAGCAGCACAGTGCCCTGCTCAAAGAGGAGGTCACCGAGGACGATATCGCAGCGGTAGTCTCCAAGTGGACCGGGATACCGGTGACCAAGCTACAGGACACCGAGTCGAGTCGGCTGGCCAACATGGAGGAGCTCTTGCGCAAGCGAGTGGTTGGCCAAGACGAGGCGCTCCTGGCAGTGGCCAATGCCGTCAGACGCTCGAGGGCGGGGTTGCAGGATCCCAACCGACCCATCGGCTCGTTCCTGTTCCTCGGGCCAACGGGCGTTGGCAAGACCGAGACTGCCCGCGCCCTGGCCGAGTACCTCTTCAATGACGAGAGCGCAATGGTCCGTCTGGACATGTCGGAATACCAGGAGAAGCACACCGTCGCCAGGCTCATCGGCGCCCCTCCTGGCTACGTCGGTTTCGAGGAGGGTGGTCAGCTCACCGGGGCAATAAGACGGCGTCCATACTCCGTGGTACTCTTCGACGAAATCGAGAAAGCGCACTACGATGTCTTCAACCTGCTGTTGCAGCTTCTGGACGATGGCCGGCTCACCGACGGACACGGACGTACCGTGGACATGCGCAACACCGTGGTAATCATGACCTCGAACGCCGATCCCTCGAGGTTGGCAGACATCTTCCGTCCCGAATTCCTCAACCGGGTCGACGAAACCATCGTGTTCCGCTCCCTCGCCAAGGAACAGC
>JAZDLZ010000526.1:0-2149 GCA_043801535.1 Pseudomonadota bacterium | reverse complement strand
GGACCAAAGACCGAGAACGGCCTGCGCTCCCTCGGGTGCCTTGTCATGTCCATCCGACCGAGACACGTCCACGTCGGGTATCGCTGACGCTCTGGTTTCGCCGCCATCGACGGGGACCAACGAGCAACGATCACACCCGTCAACGCGACTCTGGTTGCGTGGCTGCTTCGTAGGCCTTGATAATCTCTTGCACCAGGGGGTGCCGCACCACGTCGACTTCGGTGAAGAAACAGAAGCTGATCCCGGCAATCCCGCTCAAGAGATCGCGCGCCTCGGCAAGCCCGGAGCGCATTCCTTTGGGCAGATCGATCTGGGTGACATCGCCAGTGATTACCGCCTTGGAACCAAAGCCGAGACGGGTGAGAAACATCTTCATTTGCTCGCTCGTGGTGTTCTGCGCTTCGTCGAGTATCACGAACGAATCGTTGAGAGTTCGCCCTCGCATGAATGCCAGTGGCGCGACCTCGATTATGCCCTTTGCTACCAATGCCTCCGTTCGCTCGAAGTCCAGCATGTCATGGAGGGCGTCGTAGAGCGGGCGAAGATACGGGTTGACCTTTTCTTCCATCGACCCCGGCAAGAATCCCAGTTTCTCCCCTGCCTCGACCGCAGGCCGCGCCAGCACGATGTGCTTGACCTTCTTGTCGAGGAGACAGCGCACGGCAATCGCCATGGCGAGATAGGTTTTTCCCGTGCCGGCTGGTCCGATCCCGAACACCATGTCTCCTTTTCGGATCGCGTCGACGTAGCGTTTTTGCGCCAACCCCTTGGGAGTAATGGGCCTGGCTCGCCCTCCGATTAGCACGGTGTCGGAGAATATCTCGCGCAGGTCAATCCGCCGGTCACTGCGCAGCACCCGCACTGCCCGTACGATGTCGTCACTGGACAGCGGGCTGCCCCGTCGAGCGAAACCGTAGAGTTGATCGATCAAGTCACGGGCGAGCGAGACCTCGGACGAGTCGCCGACCAGTGTGATCTCGTTGCCACGCACGTGGAGCGATACTGCGACCTCTCTTTCGACGAGCTTCAGGCCAGCATTCAAGGACCCCAGCAACGTCTGGGCTGCTCCGTTCTCCTCGAGGACGATCTTTTCTCGCGCCGCTCTTGCCTCGGCAATCGCACTTTCGCTCACTACTCCAGGCTCCTTCTGTTGGTACGCGGGATCTACGGTGGAAGGATCAGAATCATCCGGCTGCGTCAAGACACCTCGTGTCTAGCACAGTTGCAGGGTTTGGTCGATGCTCCTATCTTGTCGCGCCATGAATACCGGCCACACTCTGCCCGAGCTCGTCGCGGTCATGAAGCGTCTGCTCGCTCCCGACGGCTGTCCGTGGGATCGCCAACAGACGTTGGAGACCTTGAAGACCTACCTTCTCGCCGAAACCTACGAGGTCATCGACGCGATCGACGCTGCCGATGTGCCCCTGCACCGTGAGGAGCTGGGCGACCTGCTCATGCAGATTGTCTTCCAGACCGAGCTCCGATCTGCCGAGGGCTCCTTTGACGTCGATGACGTAATCAAGGAGATCAGCGAAAAGCTCAGGCGACGCCACCCACACGTCTTCGGCGTCGGCGAGCCAAAGCTCGAGACGGCCGAGCAAGTGCTCGCCCAGTGGACGGAGCTGAAGCGCCAAGAGAAACCTCGGCGAGCTCTCGAGGGAGTACCGCGATCACTCCCGGCTCTCGCCCGTGCAGCCAGTCTGACCGAACGAGCCGCCCAAGTGGGATTCGACTGGCCGGACAATTCGGGAGCTCGCCAGAAAATCGACGAAGAGTTGGCGGAGCTCGATCGAGCGATTGCCGCCAACGCTACCGGGGATATTGCCGCCGAAGTCGGGGACGTTCTCTTGGCAGTCGTGAACCTGGCGCGCAAGCTTGCTGTCGATCCAGAGATCTCGCTTCGCGCCACAACCGATCGTTTCGTCCGGCGCTTCGACTATGTCGAAGACCGGCTGAGAGAGCAGAACCGAGAACCTCGAGACGCCAGCCTGGCCGAGATGGACGCGAAGTGGGAAGAGGCCAAACGCAGTGAGGCCGTCAACGCCCATCACGCAGCCAAGAAGTGAGCAACTTCATGACGTCACACGGCAGAGACGTACCGTGTTTTCGCATTGATCGTACGCTCCCTAAAACGGCGATAGTGACCACG
>JAZDLZ010000519.1:0-2377 GCA_043801535.1 Pseudomonadota bacterium | reverse complement strand
GGGGGCTGTTCCAGTTCCTGGTTCCTTGTCCCTAGTTCCTTGTTCCCTTCGTCGTCGTCGGAATTGAACAAGGAACTAGGAACAAGGGACAGGGGACCGAGAACGGCTAGCCCGTTGACCGATCGGGACACACCCGAAATGTTCGGTGCCGTCGGGAGGGGTAGGTGGCACGGATTCTAGTGTTGAGCTTTGGGGTGGTTCCTGCTCCAAACCGTCACGCAGTCCAGCTCCTGCACGTGCTCAAGGCACTCGCCAGCAGATTCACGGTCGACGTGCTGACTCTGCGTGCTGAAAGCCTCGCTTTTGTCGAGCGTTTTCAGAGGACGCGGATGCTCAGGGTGCCGATGCCAGACGGTTCTCTTTCCGACAAGATCGCAGCGTTCCGCCGGGCAATAAGACGCCAGATTGAAAGTACCGAGTACGAGGTCGTTCATTTCAGAGACGCCTGGGGCGGTTTGCCGGTGGTCGAGCGCAGCCGCGAGCTGGGGCTGCGGACAGTTTTCGAACCGAGCCGGTCAGTGTTGGCTGGGGCGCGGCCAATAGATGTAACGGTTCTGGCGGACCTCATTCGCGATGAGGCGATCTGTCTCGAGCGTGCGGATTTGGTGATCGTGCCGAGCGAAGACGCCAGGGCTGCCTTGGTTGGTCGAGGCCGGATTGATCGAGTGGCAGCTGTGCCGCCGGGGGTCGATATCGATCGGTTCGACGCTGAGTCGTTCGAGGAGCCTGAGCCTCCGCGTATCGTCTATGTGGGCATTTTGGCGCCTGGTCGAGGCGTGGAGCTACTGCTCGAGGCAATGCGACATCTCCAGGGGCAGGCGGAAGCACGGTTGGTACTGGCCGGTCCAATGGAAAAGCGCTTCCTGCGCCAGCTTGCGTCGTTGACGCGCAACAATGGCATCGAAGACAAAGTGGAGATTCTGGGCTCGCTGGAGAACGAGGACGTACCGCACCTTCTGAGCCGCGCCACGGTGTGCGTGGCTCCGGCGGCGGTCGATTCGACCAGTAGTCCGGCTGCTGGTCCGCCAACCAAGCTTCTCGAATACGCTGCGTGTTGCCGGCCGTTTGTCGCCCCGAGAAGTCGGACGGTGTCATCTCTATTCAAGGATGGGGTGCACGGATTACTGTTTCGACCGGACGACGCAAAAGATCTCGCCGAGCAGATCGCTAGACTCCTGCGGGACGCGGCTCTTCGCGATCAGCTTGCTTCAGCCGCGTACCGGCGAGTGCGCGAATGCCACACTGCCAGCATTCTTCGCCGACGGATCGTCGACTGCTATGCCGGTCTCGTTCGTCCGTCAATCTCTCAGTCCTCATCGCCGTCCTCATCTTCACGGTCGTCGGTTCTGTCTGGTAGCGGGGGCACCGTTGCGGCCGCTGGGCCAGCGCCATCCGGAGTCGGTGCGCGCGATACCAGCCCGGGAATAGTAAAGGAAGTTTTCGATGCCACTCCGCCGGAGGGATCGCGCGGTCTGGTGGCTGCTGTCGCGGCTTCCCGAAGACTGCTGGCTAGCGGCGAGGATGAGGCTGAGTCCAGCGGGGTGGTGCGCGAGGAGGACGCCGCCATCACTGCCGACACAGACAGGCACGTATCCGACGCTAGAGCTAGCGCCGCCGCCAGCAGCGACGGCGACGGAGTGACCGCAAGTGTAGAGGACTCTGGACAATGGATTGCCGTCGAAACGGAAACCTGGGCCGCCGAGCTCGGAAGAGGGCAAGTGCTGCTGGCACCACCACGGGAAGAGGAAGACGGCGAAGCAACTCCGACCGACGGATCGGTCGTAGCAGCCAAGCCGAAGATAGGACACGGTTTCGTGGCAGGTGAGATCGAGATCCGTGGCGCCGGAAGGCCACTTGTTGTAGCGCGAGAATCGCAAGAATGCGGAGCGGCGGTGCCGATCGAGATTCCTGGACTCGACGAAACCCTGGTCGTTGCCGGTGAGCTTCTCGGGGGAAGCAGTGCCGAGACTGAGAGTAGATCTCGAGACGCCGTCGATCGAGACGCCGCCGATCGAGATGCTGCCGATCGAGATGCCGCCGATCGAGATAATCGGTCGGTGTCGCCAAGAAAGGAGCCTGTGCGCTCGCCCTCATCGGGCAAAGCATAATTGGGACCGGTCAGACTCGCTTTACACTCTCTCACCCGAACACTGCCCGTGGTCGAGGTGAAAGCCCAGTGTTTTCGAGCACGAGCACGAGCACGATTACGAACTGTAAAGCAAGAGCCCCGAGAAATCCCTAAAACGGCGATAGTGACCACGAGCGCAGCGCGGCTTCGCCGCGCGGAGCGAGTCGCGGCGCTGCACCAGTTTGGTGATCGCCCGGGAGATGACGCGCCGCGGTTCCCCTCCTCGGAGAGGGAGGACCCGTCGGAGGT
>JAZDLZ010000518.1:0-3654 GCA_043801535.1 Pseudomonadota bacterium | reverse complement strand
GGGGGCTGTTCCAGTTCCTGGTTCCTTGTCCCTAGTTCCTTGTTCCCTTCGTCGTCGTCGGAATTGAACAAGGAACTAGGAACAAGGGACAGGGGACCGAGAACGGCTAGCCCGTTGACCGATCGGGACACACCCGCATTGGAGCTAGTCGCTATCCTCGCTGCCGTGCTCTTCGTCCGCCGGTTGGGGCACGGCCGGGGCGGAACGCGACGATTCGTCGTCGTCCGTCTCCGACGAGGGCTCGGCTGGGTGGGAGGTCGGTGTCTGGCGCTGGTTTTCGTCCTCGGGCGAGGTTCCAGGATAGCGGCCGGGACTACCTTGTTCTGGCAAGGGCGGTTCGTCTCCCCCGGGCGTGCCTGGCATTCCTGGCAGCCGCGTGTAGGGCGCAATCGGTCCGGATCCCGGGTGTTCCATTACTGGCGGCTCGACGTAGGCGGGAGGCGGTGCGGGCGCAGCGGTTGTGCCGGCGGCAGCAGAGGAGGCTGCCGTGGTTGACGGCGACGGAGCCGACGGTGGCGACGTGATGGGGGGGTGCAGCATGCCGGGTGGCGGGTGATCGGCGGCCAGCGGAGGACGGGCTGACGGTCCGGTTGGCCGGGAAGGCACGTCGCGCCTTCCTGCTGCTGCCGTGGCGGTGCCAGACCGTTCTTTCACCTGCACCGGGCTGGTTTTCGCCAGCGCGTACTTGAGTTGCTTGAGCGGTCCGCGAATGCTCACTCCGATGAAGCCGTCTGGGCGTTTGCCTTGCCCGGCCATCATGAGCTCCATGTTCTCCATGCGCGGTTCGCGCCGGCGAAGCTCCTCGGTGGACTTGAAGCGGAGGTAGGCGGTGAGTTGGCTGCGGGAAAAGGGATCCTCGAAGCGGATCTCGCCTTCGAGGACTATTTCTCCATCCGGCGACTTCGATTCGAATTGCTTGATGCTACCGACTCCCTTGGTGATGTCGATCCGGCCGCCAAGACTGCCGAGCTTGAGCTTGGGAAGGGTAATGCCGTCGGCGAGGAAGGCGTTGTGTTGGGCGTTCGATGGCCGGATTTTGGTCACGCCGTCGCCGATGGTGCAGCCCTGGCACGATAGCTCGACGAGTCCTTCGGCGTCGCGCCATTTACCGCGAGGCGCGGAGATCTCGATCTTGGTGTCGAGTGTTCCGTCGAGAGGAGCGCCGCCGGTGAACGAGCTGACGCCAGGCAGTGCGCCAAGGGGGAGGCTGTCGACAGTCAAGTTGAAGGTCATTCCAGCGGAGCTATCCTCGAGCCTGCCGGTGATCTTTCCGTCAGCGAGATGGGCGGTCACTCCGATGTCGGTTGTCTTTCCAATGAGCGCGAGCAAGCCCAGATCGATGTCGGCGTCGTCGATCCGGATTTCTCCTGACTTGTTTCCGCGGGCGGTTCCGGCTCCGCCCTTGGCCTTGGTGGCATCGCCGGCGCCGCCTTCTCCGGCGGTAGAAACGGCTGTCGCTTCGACGCCGTCACTGACCTCGACGTCGGAGTCGCCGGCGGCCGACGGCAAAGCGCGCAGAACGAGGTCACGTATCTTGATGTGGCCAGGCAACAAGCCAGGACCGATGGATACACTGACCACGTCGTAGTGGGTGGCCACTGCCTCGCCAAGATGCTTCTCGAGTCGATGGTAGGGGAAGGTGTAGTGAACAGCCATGACGAAGGCAAAGAGCGCCAACACTGGGTATCCGATACACTTGGTCCAGAACCGGCGTTTGTCGTGGCGACTCATTTGCCCTCCTCCTCCCGCGCGCTCGTTCCGCCGCCAGCGTCTTTCTTTTCGCTGCGGCCTTCGCTCTTCGCCGACTTTGCCTGTTCGAAGGCGGCCACCGTCAATTCGACGTCCAGGGTATCTCGGGCATTGAATCGAGGCTTGACGAAGAGGCGCTGGGTGAGAACGCGCTGCGACCGGGTCTCAACTTGGCGGAGGAACTCGGCGAGCTGCTGGAGCGTTATTCCCCGCAATTTGATGTCGACTGCTCGTTCGGTCACCTTCCCTTTGGTCGTGGGAGAGCGTTCGGTCGTCTCGGGAATCTGAACGCCGGTCTCGTTGGCAATAGTGTCGAGATAGGTTGCCAGAGGAGGAGCGTCCTTGACTTCGGCCGGAGCACCCGAGTGTCTGGCGGCAATGAGCTTCTCTCTGTTCTGGCTCAGGTTTTCGAGCGCGTCGCGCATCGCCGCGTTGTTTGCTTCCGCTTCGGAAATGCCTTTCCTGACGAGCGAGCCACCAAAAGCGGTGGACAACACCAGTGCGGTCAGGGTGAGCAACGCGATCAAGCGTCGCTCCCTCGGCGCTAGCCGTTCCATTCTACGACGGATGTCATCAACGAACGCCATGATGCCCCCTACATGCACTTGGTAGTGATGGTGAAGGAGAACTGCTTCTCCTCGGCGGATCCTTCCACCTTGCCTCGCTGAACCTCGGTGAAGCACTCGATTTCTTTGAGCTTGCTCTCGATGTCGTCGATCGCCTTGGCGGAGTCCGTCACCGCCCTGATGGTGATCTTCTGTGGTTTGATATCGAGCTCGAGCACGTCCAGCTTCACCTGATCGCGCGGCGGCAGCTTGCTCGAGATTTCGACGAGCAAGTCAAAGGCGCTGGCCTTGAGCTGTGGTGCGACATCGTGCTTTGGTGCCAGCCTGGCTTGCACGTCCTCCAGCTTCAGCGGCTGGCCGAATATCTCGGTCGTCGCCGTCTTGAGGCGTTGTCCGAGCAGCACTTCTTCCTTGTCGAGCTTGTGGCGCGCGGCAAACACGTTGGCGGCGGCGAAGGCCAGGATCGCCGCCGTGGCAACACAGAAGAAGGCCGTCTTGGCTCGCAGGAAGGAGAAATCCGCTCGATATGCCAGCGGACCCTGGCGCAGGTCGAACATCGGTCTCCCGGTCGCGCCTTCCATGGCGACTCCGTGGGCGACCAGTGCAGCGTCGGCTGCCGTGCCGTTCGCTGCCGCCGATTCTCCGACGAGGCGCGCCGCATCGCTGGCTGCGACGGAATCGACCGGTAACGCGAGCTCCTCGGCAAGATACGAGCGTAGTCCTCGGAGTCGGCCACCGCCTCCGCAAAGGAGAATGCGCTTCGGCATGACTCCGGTCTGGGCGCGGCAAGCCGAGATGGTCTGGCGCAGGTCGCGGGCAAGAGGGGCGATCTCGGGCATGATTGCCTGGGAGATCCGCTCCCACGACACCGACGGAGCAGGCTCGCTGTTCGAGGCGACGAAGCCGTCCAGGTGTTTGGCACGCTCTGCTTGCTCGAAGGGAATGTTCCATTCGCGCATGATCGCCAGCGTAACGTGGCGACCGCCCCGCGAGAGGGTACGGGCAAATATCGTCCGACCCTTCTTCACGATGCACAGATTGGTGCGGGAGTGTCCGACATCGAGGATCAGCACTGCCTCGTCACGGGCCTCGGGAGCGGCCAGGGCAGCGATTTTTTCGGCGACCCGCGAGTAGACGGTTGGTGCAGCAATCAGACTGTGAGGCTCCACGCCACGACTCGCCAGCATGTGAAGCAGGCCGGCAACACGCGCTCGAGTTGCAGCAGCGCACAGAACGCGAGTCCCCAGTTGAGCCGAAGCCTGCCTGGACTCCTCCTTCTGGGCCGTGCTGAAGGCTGGTACCGTCGCCGAAGTGTCTTCGACGACGGCCCGTTTCATCT
>JAZDLZ010000508.1:0-3148 GCA_043801535.1 Pseudomonadota bacterium | reverse complement strand
GGACCAAAGACCGAGAACGGCCTGCGCTCCCTCGGGTGCCTTGTCATGTCCATCCGACCGAGATACGTCCACGTCGGGTATCGCTGACGCTCTGGTTTCGCCGCCATCGACGGGGACCAACGAGCAACGATCACACCCGGGCGGAGGGGTGGTCTTGAGGCGCGCTAGCGCCGGATCAGGGATCCAGCGCTGGCCTGGCAATTCGGGCATCGTGTACTCCGAATCCCAGGCGGCTATCGTGTGCTAGAGTCCCGCCATGTCGATCATTACGATTTCTCGGGGTACCTTTAGTGGTGGCAAGGAGCTTGCCGAGCGGCTGGCAGCCGAGCTCGGCTACCCGTGCCTGAGCAGAGAAGTGTTCGCCGAGGCAGCCGAGGAGTACGGAGTCTCGCAGGCTGCTCTGCAGGCGGCGATAACCCAGGCGCCAACGATAATGGACCGCCTGCGGCGGGATCGGAATCGCTACCTGGCCTTCATTCGTGCGGTGCTGTGTCAGCACGCCTCCAAAGGGCAATTAATCTATCACGGGAATGCCGGGCACCATTTGCTGGCTGGCGTGCGTCACGTGCTGCGGGTACGGGTCGTTGCCGACACTACCTATCGCATCAAGGCGGCGATGCAGCAGCTCAACATGACTAGCCGGCAGGCAGAGCACTATATCAGCAAGGTCGACGGCGAGCGCCGCAAGTGGACCCAGTTTCTCTACGGAGTCGAGTGGGACGATGCTTCGAACTACGACGTCGTCCTCAACTTGGAGTACATGGGGATACCGGGGGCAGTTTCAACGGTTGTGCGGATGGTGCAGCTTGAAGCGTTCCAGCCCACCGAGGAATCCAAGACAACAATGGAAAACCTGACGCTGGCAAGCTTGGTGAACGCCCGGTTGGCGCAAGACAAGCGCACGAACGACGCCGACTTTATCGTGCGTGCCAGGAACGGCGTCGTAACCATCGAAGGAGTCGTTCGGCTTGCCGAGACTGCCGACGCTGCGCTCGATGTCGCCCGTGGAGTGCCGGGCGTCAAGGACGTCGTCGGCCAGGTTGCCCCGACTGGCTATCCGGTCTAGCGCGCGAGTAGCCCGGCCAGGTGCGCTCCCCTGGAGCACCGATCGGTGCTCTAGCCATCGCGGTGCAAAGCGAGCAACTTTTGCTGGCGGCAGCCGATAACAGTCTTGAAGGGTTGGCCAAGACAGGTAGCAACGGTTGATATGCCATGCAGCAGCGCCGCGGTGGTACACCTACCGAGGAGCCTACTCCTCGACGTCTGAACGAAGCGCGGAGGCACGGGAGGGTTGCCCGCAGTGGTGAGCTCTCGTCGGCAGTAGCGCTCGCGGCAGGGATCGGAGCGCTGGCAGTCAATGCTTCTGGGCTAGGGGAGAAGGCGTTGGCGGTCTTCCGCGCCGGGATCGAGCGTGCAGTCGCGGGGAACGTGGACGGAGTCACGGCAACTGCGGTCTTGCACGGAGCGCTCGTCGATTCCTTGTTGATTGTGGCTCCGATTATGGGCAGCGCGGCGATCTCCGCGGGTCTGGTTGGGTATTGGCAGACGGGGGGAGTCATCGCCCTACGTTCGTTGGCACCAACCTGCTCGAGGATTTCTCCATGGGCGGGGATGCGAAGGCTGTTCTCGAAGCAGACGCAGGTGGTGTTGGCAAAATCGCTCGTCAAGTTGGCGGGCGCGGTGGCGCTATGTTGGTACACCCTGGCGCCACGGGTCGGCGACATCCCGCGGATTTCCGGGATCGGCCCGCGTGCAGTCGCGGGCTGGGTCGCGGCGCGGGCATTCGAGCTGGTAGTCCGGATTGGCATTCTGTTCGTCGGCATCGGCGTAATCGACTATTGGTGGCAGCGACGAAGCCTGCGGCAGGAGTTGATGATGACTCGGCAGGAGGCAAGAGACGAGGCCAAGGAGAACGAAGGAGATCCGCGGCACCGGGCGGAGAGACAGCGCCTCCACCGCGACCTGCTCCGGCATCAAATGGTCGAGGAGATACGAAAGGCGAGTTGCGTGATCGTCAATCCCGACCATTTGGCAGTGGCGCTGCGCTACGACGAGGACACCATGGACGCTCCGCGGATCGTTGCCAAGGGAGAAAGACTCGTGGCCCAGCAGATCAAGGACATTGCTCGCCAGTATGGCATCCCGATCTACCGGGAGGTGGCACTGGCTCGCGCCCTTGATCGGCTCGAGCTGGGCGACGAAATCCCCGAGGAGCTCTACGAGGCGGTAGCAGAGGTGTTTCGCTTCCTACGCCGGGAGAACGACACTTAGGAGAGAGCGAGAATGGTAGCAGGGCTAGCGGATTGCCGAGGCAGTAGTGCGATTGCCGAGGTTCATTGTCGAGAGTCACCGGCACTGGGAGCGGTTTCCGACCTCGAATCTGGCGGAGGAACCACGGATGAAGAAGCGCTTGCCGTTCCCCTGTTGGTCGCGGCCACAGCCGCGGACGAGGTCGAGTCGCCGGAGACGGTTCGAGCCCAGGCGTCCGAGACACTGTTGGCCGCGCTGCTTCCGGGGCCTGCTGGCGCGTCGCCGTCGTTGGGATTCCAGGCGCTCTTCACCTTGGTTGCCGGGCGACAGCCTGTCTCCCTTAGTCCGGAACAAACGACTCGGGCGCTCCGTCGGGTGGTCGAGCGTGGCCCATCGCCGGAGGAGCCCGGTGCGCGAGCCAAGATGCGAGAAGTTGTGGAGAAGTACCTGGCCATGCGACTCGACGTGCACTCTGGCGTCGCCGGGATAATCGTCGGATGAACGAGGCGAGCCATCCCCACGGCAGTGCGTGCTCTCCTGCCGAGCATAGTGCCCTGGAAATGCTCGGGCTGCTGCTTGTCGAGGCCGGTCAGTGGGATGACGCTCGGTCGGTTTGGGAGGGCCTTGCTTTCCTGACTCCCGCCGACTATGTGCCGATGGTTGTCTTGGCCTCGATTGCGATGCAGCAGGGGCACTGGCAGCAGGCAGCGGAGCTCGCCGCCGAGGCGATCGCGCGTGCACCGGGCGAATCGCTGCCTCACCGAGCTCGGGCCGAGGCGCTCCTGCATTTCGGGTGTGTCCCGGAGAGTCGACGGCGATTGCTCGATCGACGGTGGCCAACCGATTGATTTGATCCGGGATTCCGGCCGCCTATTCAGGTGCGAGCCGTACCGGGGGG
>JAZDLZ010000504.1:0-2196 GCA_043801535.1 Pseudomonadota bacterium | reverse complement strand
GCGGTGGCATCCCCCACCGCGAAGACACCCACTCCAACGTACAAGTCACCGCCGTAGACCAATCTCTTCTGCCGGAAGAGACGGTAGGAGTACTCTACCGCCAACAGCGCTGCCGCCGTACCGTATGCTGGGGCATCGCTGCCGTTGCCGACGATGCTCGCAGAACGTCTGGTCGAGACCACCAAGTCGAGCGCCCGCTGGGGAAGCAGCATGTTCCAGTCGCCCTGGTAGAACCTTTCGGGGCGTGGTGTCTGGCCAACCGTTGCGCCGGCTGCCCCGCGAATCGAAATCACGTGCTGGCGGCGCAACGGAAACCAACGGCGATAGTGAGCCTCGACGCGCAAGAACGGATAGTCCCCGAACAACCCCTCGCCGCCGGCGATGGCAACGCCCATATGATCGCCGGCCCACGGCAAGACGGGGTCGACGCGCGTATCGCGCTCGACTCCAAACGAAGGCACCAACGCGATACTCTGCCCAGGAAGCAAGTGGACGTCGGAAGCCCCGGTAGGCACATCGGCAGCGAACGAATCGATGCGCGCGCCAACCTTCAGGGAAGTTGTTCTCGTCAAGTCGAAACTGATCCCTCCCTCGGCAGCCAGCCTCTGATAGCGAAAGGCACAGTAGCGTTCTTCCACACAGGCGAATGGCTCGCTCGCATCGGTGTAGTCAATCCGAGCACCGGCGCCGATCGCAAGGTCGCCAATAGTCGGATTCTCGTAGTGGATGCGGAGCGCGCTCTGCCGGCCGCCAGTCTCGACCGACGACGACGATGCCGGTCCAGCCCATGCGGCTGCAACTCCCAGCTCGATTCCTGTCCCGAAGACGTTACTGTCGGCAACATCCAGTCCTGCCCACCAGGGAGTGGCCTCGCTCGCGCCCCAATAGAGGCGCTGCAGAATCAGGGTGCCGCGCTCGACGACAACGATAGTCAGGATCACAGCCCCGCGCCGCGAGCCCCGGGAAAGGCCAAGCTTCACCTCGACGAAGTAGCCAAGAGCCATCAGACGAAACCGCGACGCCACGAGACGCGGGTCGCCAACGCGGAGTCGCTCCCCTTCCCTGACGAGCAGCGTCCGAATTATCTGGCGGTCGGCAGTACGGGTATTCCCGCTGATCTCAATCCGCTCGATCACTACTTCCGGCCCAAACCCCGCGCCCTCTTCTACTGCCCTCCTGGTAGCCTCGGCTTGCGCCGGGTTTTCGCTCGGAACGTCATGGATACCCAGTCGTCGCGTCTCGTCCTGCCGTCCATCCTTCTCGGACTGGACAACTTCTGGCTGGACCTCTGCTGGCCGAACCTCTGCCTGGGCAGATGCCTGGGCCGACAGCAACATCGTGAACACGAGCAGGCACACCGCCGAGGTTGCAGCTGCAGCGCTGGCGACGGTCGCGAGTTGGCAGTGGCCGCCCAAGCTTTGCGCCCGCTGCGCAGGAGAAAGCGGGGCAGTGGACTGGAGGCTTCGAGTTGCGGACTTCGGGCCTGGTAGGTTCCCTTGCCTTCTGTCCATTTGGAGACTCTAGCAAGATTGCCAGGATTGGCCAGCACAGCGAAAGACAGAATGGGCAAGGTAGGTATTCCCGCGCCTGCGCGGGACAATGCTATTCCTTGCTGTCGGAACCGCTACTGCCGTACTGGAAGAACTGCTGAAGCTTCGTGGCCAGCATCGGATCGCCGGTAACAACCAATTTGCCCTGAAAGAAGAGCTGCATCCCGAGCTGCGGATTGGCCAACATCGCTTTGAAATCCTCATGAGAGACCTGAATCGTGCATTGGGCATTCCCTCGGTCTCCGCGAGTACACGTAGGCGGGTCGCCTACTAAATCAACGGTCCAATCGCCGCCACCTTCACCGGCTATCCTGAAAAGATAGACCGCCCCAACCTCCTTCGCCTTCTCCGGGTGATTGGTCAAGGCCGCGGGAACCATTTGATCGAAAAAGACCTGAGCATCTTGCGGAATCACTGGCATCTCCGCCCTCCTCGAGTGGACTGCCGACGAGATACGGTCAAACGGAGTTAACACCTTGCATCGGAGCTGTCAATCGAGTGTTGATGGCCGGGTGTGATCGTTGCTCGTTGGTCCCCCGTCGATGGCGGCGAAACCAGAGCGTCAGCGATACCCGACGTGGACGTGTCTCGGTCGGATGGACATGACAAGGCACCCGAGGGAGCGCAGGCCGTTCTCGGTCTTTGG
>JAZDLZ010000500.1:0-3771 GCA_043801535.1 Pseudomonadota bacterium | reverse complement strand
CGCTTGGGGGCGTGGGGTTCCCACCCGGTTTTTTTTGCCCCCCCCCCCCCACGCAGCGGTTGCGTCCCCGCCACGAGTCTGCCGACGGGAGGCAAACCGTTCGGTGCTCTAGCCATTGCCTGGTGCTCGGTGGTTCGGGCTACCTCGGTCAGGCAGTATCCAGCGAGCTCGCCAACGCCGGCGCCAAGTTGGCTTTCACCTATCATCTGAACGAGGACGCTGCCCGCCGGCTCGTCGCTCGTCTGAAAAGCGCGACCGCGATCCGCCTCGATCTTGGCGATCCCGATGCGATCGGCCACGGTATTGCCGAAGCGGCAGCCGCTCTCGACGGCCTCGACGCGTTGATCGACTGCGCCGCCGTCGCTGCTGCCATGGAGCCGCACGGACCCGGATCGCGCCACGCGATGCAGGACGTCGCCGTACCGGATTTCGACGCCACGTATGCCGTCAACGTGCGCGCGCCGTTTCTCGCCTGCCGGCAGGCCGCGCCGTTTCTCGAGCACTGCGGAGGCGGCAATATCGTTCTCTGTTCGTCGCTCGACGCTGTCAAACCACTTCCGTCGCCCGTACACTTCGCTGCTACCCAGGGCGCGCTCGGGGCCATGACCCGAGCCATGGCCAAAGAGCTGGGCTGCAAGAACATCCGCGTCAATCTGGTGGCGATCGGCTTGCTCGACGGCGGGTTGTCGCGTCTCGTCGGCGCCGAGGCGCGTGCCGAATACGTTCGGCACTGCAGCCTGCGACGGGTGGCCAAGCCCGAAGAGATCGCCGCCATGGTCTGTTGGCTCGCCCTGCGCAATACCTATGTCACCGGCCAAACCATCGTTCTCGACGGCAACCTCTGATGCGCTACTTCCTGATTGACAAGGTCACCGAGCTCGTCGTCGGCGAAAAAGCTCGCGGAGTCAAGAACGTGAGTCTCGCCGACGAATACCTCCACGATCATTTCCCCGACTATCCAATCATGCCCGGGGCGCTCATCATCGAGGCGATCGCTCAGCTCGCTGGCTTCCTGCTCAGCGTCACGGTCAACCAGGACGATGCCCCGCCCCGGCGCGCCCTGCTGGTTCAGGTGCGCCAGGCAAAATTCCACCAACTCGTCGGTCCAGGCGATCAACTCGACATCGAGGTGAAGCTCGTCTCCCTGTTGTCTTCTGCTGCGCTCGTCAAAGCGGAAGCACTGGTGGGAAACCGACGCGCCGTCCGAGCAGAGCTGATGTTCACCCTCAACGAAATCCCTTCCGAGCGCGTTCACGAGCAACTGCGCTACCTGTACCGACTATGGACACGTCACTTCGATCCCCCTTTGACGATTCGCTAGCCACCAGCGGTGAGCCGTTGGCGGTCACCGGCCTCGGTCACGTCATTTGTCCTGCCGATGCTCCCCCGTGCGATCCGACTCCCTACCTGCGGCAACGAAAGCTGCGTAAATTCATGGGAGCACAGGACGATCTGGCGGTCGTCGCTGCCGGCGCCACCCTCGCGTCGGCCGAGCTGTCTGGTCGTCCTCTGGGAGAGCGCGTAGGCCTGTATATCGTGGTGGGCTACATCCCGTTCGAGGAGAAGCACCTCTCCGGCATCGTTACCGCGTCGACCGAGAACGGCTCATTCTCGATGGCGCGCTTTTCGGTCGACGGCCTGGAGGCAACGAACCCGATCCACGCCTTTCGCTGCCTGCCCAACATGCCGGCATTCCATGTCTCAGTTTCCTTCGACATTCAGGGGCCCTACCTCGTTACCTACCCGGGACCGGCCCAGCTCTACCTTGCTCTCGAGTCGGCCGCGCTCGCTCTCGAGACCGGCACAATCGACTGCGCCCTCGTGGGAGGTGTCGCTCACCAGCAGAATCTCCTGGTCCAGCACCACTACGGTCGGATCGCTCATCCGATGGCGCCGGCGCGACTGGCCGACGCCGCGGCATTTTTCGTCCTGGAGCGGGAAGAGACGGCCGCAGCCAGACGAGCGCCACGACACGGGCGGCTGCTCTCCTGGTCGGTCGACTATCGCCGACACGATCCTTTCCACGAAGCGTTTTCGCCTTGCGAGACCTTCGAGATGCCTCGCCGAGGAGCGACAGCGTGCCCCAGCGCCGACGACTCTCAGAACGACTCTCAGAACGACTGCACTTCGTTCAACGCGCCGCCGCCACTGTCCGCGAGCATCGTCCCGGAAGGCCTCGGTCCTGCCTCGCTTCCGGCATACCTGAGCATGGCTGTCGGTCGCACGCCGCTATTGGAGCACTCGCTCTGCAGTCGCGACGGAATCACCGCCTCGAGCCGGTGGGAGGTAGCATGAAGAAACACCGAGTCGTGGTAACTGGCATGGGAGTAATCACCCCTATCGGCGCCACCGTGGCGGTGTTTCGCGATCGACTCCTCGCCGGCATCTCGGGCGTTGGCCCAATAACACTCTTCGACCCCGCCTCGCTCCCCACCCGCATCGCCGCCGAGGCGGAAATGCCACGCGACGTCCCCACCCATCGCGATCGCAAGGTCGCCTTTCTCCTTTTCGCTGCCGAACAGGCGCTAAAGGACGCCACTACCAATGACACCAGGCCAGGGGGCGGCGCCGCCGGAATCAGCGTTGGCATGGGGCTCGAGCTTTTTTCGATGCCCGACATGATTTCCTATCGCCAGCCAGGCTTCCAACTACCCGAGAGCCTTGCCGACCGTCTCACCTTTCTACAGACGCCCGCTGACCTCGGGGCGCATCTGCTGTCCAAGATCCACGGTATGCACGCCCCGCCCATCGTACACGTCTCGGCGTGCGCTGCCGGGACCGACGCCATTGGCACGGCCTATCGTCTCGTCGCCACTGGCCGGCGGCGCTGGATGCTGGCCGGTGGCAGCGATTCGATGATCAACCCGATGGGAATGGCCGGTTTCTGCAAGCTGGGCGCAATGAGTCGGCGAAACGACGAACCGACTCGGGCATCGCGTCCGTTCGATCGTCATCGCGACGGTTTCGTCATTGGCGAAGGGGCAGGCATGCTCGTGCTCGAGACCCGCGAAGACGCTCTCGCCCGAGGAGCAGCAATCCACGCGGAAATCGTCGGCTACGGCAATTCGTTCGACGCTCACGGCATCAGCGAGCCTCATCCCGAGGGACGAGGTGCATTCCAGGCAATGAGCCGCGCGCTCGCCGACGCCGGAATCGAACCGGCAGACCTCGACTGTGTGAATGCCCACGGCACCTCAACGCCAAAAAACGATCCGGTCGAGACGCTGGCCATCAAACGATTGTTGGGCGAACGTGCCGCCAAGACTCCGATCTGTTCGACGAAATCGATGATCGGACACCTCATTGCCGCTGCTGGCGCAGTAGAAGCAATCGCTGCCATCGCATGCATGCAGGTCGGGCAAGTCCACCCGACCATCAATCTCGAGGAACCGGACCCCGCCTGCGACCTCGACTACGTGCCTGGAAGATCGCGTCTTCACCCGCAACGCTACGCGCTCTCCAACTCTTTCGGATTTGGCGGACAGAATGCTTCCCTCGTCCTGCACCTTCCCTCACCCGTCGACTAAAAGGCGGAGCTGCCGTCGCATGACCCACAAGAACAGGCAAAGCGCCAATACGACTGCGAGCTCGGTCGTCTCCTCCCAGAATTCCGCCCAATACGGCGCAGAGCGAAAGCTCTCCACCAAGAAGAAACGAAACACCGAAAACGCCAGCAACCCAAAGCCAGCAAAGAAAGGCGCCTGAGCACGTCTGATGGCCTCCGATTTGCCGCCGTTGGCCGTTGCCGAACCCACCTGCCCGGCAACCGGC
>JAZDLZ010000470.1:0-5853 GCA_043801535.1 Pseudomonadota bacterium | reverse complement strand
ACATTGCCCCGGAGCAGGCGTCGGGTGGCGAGGTCGACCATCGGGCTGATCTCTACAGCACTGGAGTGATTCTCTATCGGTTGGTCACTGGTCAGCTGCCTTTCGACGGTACCGGCGTATCAGTGCTCCTCGATCACCTGAACAGACCACCGCCGCCACCGCGCCAGATCGTGCCCGATCTCGATCCGCGTCTCGAGGACGTGATTCTGCGCTCTCTCGAAAAGGATCCGAGCGCTCGGTTTCAATCTGCCGACGAGCTGGCCATCGCCCTGGACGAGCTGCTGGTGAACATGCGGCCACCAGTAGAGTGGCCAGAGCAGAAGCAAGGCTTGACTGCGCTGCTCGCAGATCGTCGCTACCGCCACGAGCTAGAGCAGGAATCAGGTCGCGGGACAGGGTACTGGGTGGGCTGCAGGTCAGATAGCAGTGATGAGAGCAGTAGCCTCGAACGGAGCCGAGAGATACATCGCGATCCGTACTGCGAGACGACGGCCCAGTCGAATCAGGAAACAAGAAAGCGACAATGGGTGCATCTGGCGGTGACCGCTGCGGTGGTCACTCTCGTTGCTGGCGTTGGGGGATTCGCTCTCGGCAACCTGGCTAGCCAGCGATCGGTCGATTCGCCCTCGGCCTCGCCCTCGGCCTCGTTATCGGCATCGGCTCCTGCCTCAACGGTGGCTCCTGCTCCAGGCGCTGCGTCCTTGGCCGGAGCAGTGACGAACCCCCGTGCTCTGGTGGGAACCACGACGAATCCGTTGCCGAGCACGACGGTCGAGGCACACGGGCTCAGTCCCGCCAGGCTCGGGGCACGACCGGCAACAGAGGAGCAGCGCCGGCTACTCGATGGACGGCGATATATTGCGGATCGCGACCTCGACGATGGGGATGCTTCGGCCGTCGCTGGAGCACGCGGGCCGGCCGTTGTCGGATCGGTTTTGACATCGTTTCGCGGTTCGCCAAGCCAACGAGATGCTGGCCCGGCACTTGTCGAGCAGCCAACGGCGGGGCAGGTCGTACCATTGCCACCAGTGTCGCCGGTGCCTGATGATTCGGGGGCCGGGTCCCCATCGTCCGATGACCAACAGCGTCCGTGGCGATCGACGCCGGCGCAGCGTTCGGCTGACGAGCCCAGCCTGGTTGATCCGCCGGAGGACCGGCACCTTCCGCCAGCTCAGTCCACCGAGCCGGGCAAACCAGACGAGCCGGACAAGCCAGACGAGCCGGACGAGCCGGACGAGACAGACGAGCTAGAGTGAGTATGATGACCAATCAGCCGATCCGACTGCAGAGATTTCTCTCGCAAGCAGGAGTTGCTGCTCGCCGAAAAGCCGAGCAGCTCATCACGTCTGGCCGAGTTCGAGTCAATGGCCGGGTCGCCAGAGAGCTCGGGGTGAAAGTCGACCCTAGACGTGCAGTCGTGGAGGTCGATGGCCGGCGAGTGGAGCCGGAGCCGCTCGTCTATCTCGTGCTCAACAAGCCGAAAGGCTACGTTTCGACGGTGTCCGACCCCCAAGGCAGAGAGACGGTGATGAGCCTGTTGCCTCCCGGCATTCCCAAGGTCGCGCCAATCGGGAGGCTAGACTACTACACCGAGGGCGTTCTCCTTTTCACCAACGACGGCGAGCTTGCCGCCGCGCTGCTTGCTCCGCGCAGCAAGGTGGAGAAGACCTATCATGCCAAGGTGCGGGGGGCGGTCGACCCCGAGGATCTCGACAGACTGCGTCGCGGGGTCCGGCTCGGCGACGGCAGGATGACGCAGCCGGCACGGATCGACGTGGCGAAGCACACTGGCCAACACACTTGGTTGCTGATCACGATCACCGAGGGGCGTTCACGCCAGATCCATCACATGGCAGAAGCGCTGGGATACCAGATCCTGAAGCTGGCACGGCTGGCGTTCGGCGGCATTGCTTACCATGGTCTACGTGTCGGCGAGCATCGATACCTCACTCCCCAGGAGGTCAGACGATTGCGTCGTCTGGCGGGGATCGATCAGTCGAAGTAGACGGTGAGCACGAAGGCTCCGGGCTCGCTGTTCTGGCATTCGTCGTAGCTCGTGATCTTGGCGAAACAGGTGCAATCGGCGCCGGTTGTCTTGCACGCCTCGGGTAGCGGCACGCAGGTGAAAGAGTCTGCCTCTTGCCAATAGTCGTTGCGCTCGCAATAGTGCGAGCCGGGCACGCAGAAGCGCCACCCGCAGGCGAAATAGCCATCTGGTTTGGGACAGCCACCATTGCCTGCCAAGTCGACGCCAGCGACCATGGCCGAGCATTCGTCGGCATAGATCTTCCCGTCGCACCCGCACACTTGGTCCTTGGTCTCCCCGGGAACGCAGGCAGGAACCTCTTTGCAGGTACGGGATTCCTCCTTGGCGCCGCAGTGGTCTTCCAGGTAGTCGCAGAAGAACTGCTCGGGGCAGGTCGAGCCAGTAGTGCCCTGGCAGGTGCCTGCCGCTGCGTCGGTGCCTGCCGCTGCGTCGGTGCCTGCTGCGTCTCCTGATGGAAGCGAGCTGTCGGCGATGCGCGGCGCGTCGGCCAGAACAGTGCTGTCGCGGACAGGAGCATCTTCCGGCGGGCGTGCGTCGTGCTTGGCCGCATCGCTGGGGTCACTGTGAGCATCGGGCGGGAGTGTGCTGTTGCTGTTCTTGCACGCCGGCTGAGCAAGCAAGAAGAGAAGCGTGAACGTGAATAGGAGCACGAGCGGTGGGGGCGGCAACAACGGATAAGCTGGTAGACGCATTCTTTTTCTCCTTGAGCCAGTACTACCATGGGTCGGGGAAGACCGGGAGCCGGATGAAAGGAAGCTCGAGCAAGGTAGATTCGCCGCAAAATAGCGCTAGAATCCGGCAACCATGCCGGGAACCCATGACATTGACGTTTCGCTGGCCCAGCGCATTCTGTCGCTTGCTCTCGAGAGGGGAGGAGACCATGCCGACCTGTATGCCGAGCACCGGGTCGCCGCCGACTATCTGCTCGAGGACGAACGGATCAAAACGGTGGGCAGAGGAATCATTCTCGGAGTTGGCGTTCGAGTACTGCGAGGTGATGCCACTGGCTACGCCTATAGCGAGGACTTCTCGCCCGAACGAATGATGGCAGCAGCGCGCACTGCTGCCCAGATTGCGGCTGGCGGAGGGTATCCGGTGCCCGTTCTCGTCGAATCTCAGCCGGCGGCCAACTACTATCCGGTGGCGCGTGCATCGCTCGCGGAGGTGCCCGAGGAGAAGCTGGCGCTGCTCTATCGGGCTGACCGCGCTGCCCGGCGAGCTGATTCGCGGATCGTCAAAGTCGAGGTTTCGCTCGGGGAGGAGATACGCGAGATTGCCGTCTTTTCGGCGGACGGGCGGGCGATTCGCGATCGCCAGCCTCTCTTGCGGCTAGGGGTCCGAGCTATCGCCGAGGCTGGGCCTCGACGGCAGCTCGGATCGACAGGCGGTGGTGGCCGGGTGGGGCTCGGCTACTTTGCGGCCGAGCACGAGCCCGAGTCCTATGGCCGCGAGGCCGCGCGCATCGCGCTGGCGATGCTCGACGCACGCGAGGCTCCGGCCGGGGAGATGGAGGTCGTGCTGGGATGCGCAGATTCGGGAATTCTGCTGCACGAGGCAGTCGGGCACGGGTTGGAGGCAGACTTCAATCGCAAACAGACCTCGAACTATTGCGGGCGGATCGGGCAGCAGGTTGCGTCCCCGCTGTGCACGGTGGTGGACGATGCCACCGTTCTCCATTCGCGCGGGGCTATCAACGTAGACGACGAAGGGAATCCTGGACGCCACAATGTCCTCATCGAGAACGGCATCTTGCGCGGCTACATGCACGACCGCCTGAGCTCCCGCCATTTCGGGGTGAATCCGTCGGGGAACGGACGGCGGCAATCGTTTCGTCACATGCCGCTGCCGCGAATGACCAACACTAGCCTTCTTGCTGGAAGCTGCTCGCCGGAGGAGATTGTCCGGTCGGTAAAGAAGGGCGTGTACGCCAAACGGTTCTCGGGCGGGCAGGTCAACATCTCCAACGGAGATTTCGTTTTCTCGCTCACCGAGGGCTATCTCATCGAGGACGGCAAAGTAACCGCGCCGCTCAAGGGAGTAAATCTGATCGGCAACGGGCCGGAGGTATTGTGTGACGTCTCCATGGTCGCCGCAGACTTTGCCTTCTCCGACGGAATGTGGACTTGCGGTAAAGACGGTCAATCGGTGCCGGTCGGGGTCGGTACGCCGACGGTGAAGATCGACCGGATCACTGTCGGCGGTACAAGCTGCGGCTAGAGCACCGATCGGTGCTCTGGCAGGTCGGAGCAGGTCGGAACAGAGCGGAGCGCCGCAATCCTGGAGTGTTGCGGTGGCGGTGGCTGCCGCGCGCGCAAACGGAGGAAGGAGCCTGGTATGAAAGGCGATGTCGCCATCATTAGTGAGCTTCGTGGAATTGGAGAGCAAACAGCGGCGCTGGCGCGGCGAACGGGAGCCGAGGCTGCCGAGGTACTGATCCGGGACGCCCTCGAGCTCACTGCCAAGGTGCGGCTGGGAGAGCCCGAGCTCGTCAAGGAATCCGGCAGCAGGGCTCTCGGCATGCGAGTATTCGTTGGCGGGCGGTCGGCGGTCACCTATACGTCCGACTTGTCGCCTCAAGGACTCGAGGTGTTCGTCGCCGACAGCGTGAGCGCCGCGCGGCTGGCCGAGCCCGACGAGCTCAACACTCTGCCGGACGACGCTGGCAAGCTGGCCCAATCGATGCTGCCCGAGCTCGACCTCTGGGATGACGACGTGGCCGGTCTCGACGCAGGACGGGCGCTGGAAATCGCCCGCCGTGGTGAGCAGGCTGCCATGAAGCAGGATCGCCGGATAACCAATTCCGACGGCGCCGCGGTGAGCAAGTCGTGCGCCACCGTGGTGCTGGCCAACAGCGCCGGTTTCGCCGCCGGCTACCGCGGCACGCAAGCGGCGCTCGTGGTGGAGCCGATCTGCGACGACGAAGGCGGCAAGAAGCGCAACGGTTGGTGGTGGACGGCGAGCAGGTTCCTGCGCTCGCTCGACGACGCCGATGCGGTCGGCATCGAAGCAGCGAGACGAACGGTAGCCAAGCTCGGGTCGCGCAAAGTCGCCACCTGCGAGGTTCCGGTCGTGTTCGAGCCCGAGGCAGCCCGCGCGTTGCTGGGCGAGCTCTTCGGCGTTGCCAATGGCGGCGCCTTCTATCGGCGCGCTTCCTATCTGGTCGGCCGGGAAAGCGAGCAGATTGCCTCCCCGCTGGTAACGGTCACCGACGATCCTCTCATCCCACGAGGACCGGGCTCGCGTCCATTCGACGGCGAGGGCTCGGCTTCGCGAGTCAACGTCGTCGTCGACAACGGCGTCCTGCGGACCGTGCTCTGCGACACCTATAGCGCCAGGAAGCTGGGACGGCAGTCGACTGGCTCGGCTGGCCGTGGCATCGGCACGCCACCCTCACCGACCTTCTCCAACTTCGGGATGAAGGCGGGGAGCACGCCCTCTCGCGAGCTGGTCCGCGAGCTCGAGCGCGGGTTGTTGGTGACCGAGATGATGGGCTTCGGCTTCAATCCAGTGACCGGCGACTTCTCGCGCGGCGCCTCGGGATTCTGGATCGAAAAGGGCGAGCCAGCGTTCCCGGTGAGCGAAGTGACCATCTCCGCCAACTTCCTCGACCTGTGGAAGGGCATCGACGCAGTGGGCAGCGATCTCGATGCCCGCAGCGCCGTCGCTGCTCCCTCCTTCCGCGTCGCCCGAATGACGGTTGCCGGGTACTGAGTCGCCTGAAGCACTAGAGCACCTGGGCGAAGTCCTGTGTCCAATAGCGTTGATAGCTCGACTCGGCATCGTAGAAGAAGCCGATGCCGACCACG
>JAZDLZ010000469.1:0-2292 GCA_043801535.1 Pseudomonadota bacterium | reverse complement strand
GCAACGGTCTCGGGAATGTCGTGTAGCTTGAGATCGAGCATCACGCCAAAGCCGCGCCGCGCCAGAGCGCGGACGACTTCGGGACCGGCGGCAGTATAGAGCTCGAGCCCGACTTTAAGGTAGCGCACCGTTCCCTCGAGCTTTCCTGCCAGTGACTCGGCTGCGGCAGCGCTCTCGACGTCGAGCGCAACGATCAATCGATCTCTTGCTTCCATTGTGGTTCTAGCTCCTTGAAAAAGCGCCTCGATGATTTGACGACTGACGACCATGGTGCTTGCTCGGCCGCGGCGCGAGTCGCGCTAGGCCTGGAGCGCCGCCAGCTCGCTGCGTACTCGCTCGGCGACCAGGACGGCAGCACGGTCGATGTCGACGAGCTCGACCGCCTGCGAGCGGCGCGTCCGGATCTCGACTTTGCCGGCGGCCAGCGACTTGGTGCCAACCGTCACTCGCAGAGGAATACCGAGGAGGTCGGCATCCTTGAACTTGGCGCCGGGACGCTCATGGCGATCGTCGTACAGGACTTCGATGCCAGCCGCGACAAGCTCGTCGTGGATTCGGTCGCCGGCTTTGACCACCGATGGCTCGTTGGCCTGGGCAGTGACGATTTCGACCTGATAGGGAGCAATCGAGATCGGCCAGATTATCCCCGCCTCGTCGTGGTTCTGCTCGATGGCTGCCGCTGCAACCCGGGTTACGCCGATGCCGTAGCATCCCATTACCATGGGCCGGAGCTTGCCGTCGTCTCCCAGATAGGTGCAGCCCATTGGCTCCGAGTACTTGGTGCCCAAGAAGAAGACTTGGCCGACTTCGATGCCCTGGAATAGTTGGAAAGTGCCTTCGCCACATCGAGGGCACCGGTCGCCAGCGGCAGCCGTTCGCAGATCGCTCCACTCTACTCCCTGGAGGTCTCGCTCGACGTCCACGCCAACGTAGTGGGCATCAGCGCTGTTTGCCCCGGTCACCGCGTTCCTCATGCCGCGGACTTCGAGATCGCCGACGACGCGTATTCCGGAAAGCCCGATCGGTCCCGAGAATCCGAGCGGTCCGCCAGTGAGCTCGACGATAGCAGTGTCGCTGGCCAGGGCGACCTCGACCGCGCCACAGAGGCGCCGCAGCTTTATCTCGTTGACGTCGTGGTCGCCGCGCACCAGCGCTGCCACTGGGCGGCCATCAGCCAGGTAGATGAGCGTCTTGATTAGCTGCGATCGTTCGACTCCGAGGAAGCTGGCTACTTCTTCGACGGTTCGTTTGCCCGGTGTGGCCACGCGCTCGCGGCGGTGGTGCTTGCCGTCGCCGCCATCGGGTGGGGGAGGCTGGTGGCCGGAAGCCAGGCTCGGCCTTCGCACTTCCGCCTGCTCGACGTTCGCGGCATAGGAGCACTGGCTGCAAGAAACGATGGTATCCTCGCCGGTTGCCGCCAGAACCTGGAATTCGTGGGAGAGCGAGCCGCCGATGTTGCCAGTGTCGGCCTCGACCGCTCGGAAGGTCAGTCCGCAGCGCCGGAAGATGCGCGTGTAGGCATCGTACATCACCTGGTACTCGCGCTTCGCGTCCGCTTCATCGGCGTGGAACGAATACGCGTCCTTCATGATGAATTCGCGTCCACGCATGAGACCAGCGCGCGGCCGTGCCTCGTCCCGGAACTTGGTCTGGATCTGGTAGAGATTGACGGGGAGCTGGCGGTATGAGCCAACCTCGCGTCTCACCAAATCGACGACGACTTCTTCGTGAGTGGGACCGAATACGAAGTCGGCACCTTTGCGATCCTTGAAGCGCAGGAGCTCTGGTCCATACTGTTGCCAGCGATTGCTCTCCTGCCAGAGCTCGGCAGGAATTGCTGCTGGCATGAGGATCTCCTGGGCGCCGGCTCGGTTCAGCTCTTCGCGGATGATGTTCTCGATCTTGGTCACCACTCGCCAGCCAAGCGGCAAAAAGGAGTAGATGCCCGCAGCCACTTTGCGCAGGTAGCCACCTCTGATCATGAAGACGTGGGAGGGAACCTGAGCTTCGGCGGGGACCTCTTTCAGCGTCGGGATGAGAGCTCGCGAGTAGCGCATCCGCGGTTTTTAGCACATCGGGCGCAGCGACGCCTCATGGATCAGACACACGACACACTCCACTACCGCCGTCATGCAGGACGCTACGACGTCTTGCAGCAACGGAAGCCGATGCTATCGTCGAAGTAGTCCGGATAGCACTCGCCGCTGACGCCGCAGCTCAGATAGTTGACGAGCGTCTCGAACGAGCCACCCATCAGGTGGCAGTAGTCAGCGATGCAGGTCGCCGACCACT
>JAZDLZ010000446.1:0-2429 GCA_043801535.1 Pseudomonadota bacterium | reverse complement strand
CGCCACGAGTCTGCCGACGGGAGGCAAACCGTTCGGTGCTCTAGGCTGGAGGCGTTTCCGTTTGGTCTCCGCCGGGTTCAGGTCCGCAGGATCCGTTCGAGGCGAAGCTTCATGCTCGACGATCCGGGAACGAGTCGCTTGAGGAGAGGCCGCAGGTGTTGGTCTCGGAGCGAGCACCATTGGCACTGCAGGTCGAGAGGTGAGAAAACACACACTCGAAGATGCCTCCGTTCGTCGTTGGCTAGCTCGCTTTTCCAGCGCGCCACGGTGCCGAGAAAGTCGAAGGCCGTGAGACGGCGTTCAAAACAGTCGCGTATGGCGTGGTAGAACAGGACGAGCCCGGGCGAGGCAGCACGAAAGGCGCTATCGTAGGAGGTCTTGATCGCGTAGTACTCGTGTCCGTACTCGGCACCGAAGATATGCGCTACTGGCACTGAGCTGCCCTTGATCCCGAGCAGGAATACTCGAAGCCAACCCGCCTCCGCAAAGCGGGTAGCGATGCGCGCGTAGAACTGCTCCAGTCCAGCCTCGGACGTGAACGAAGTGCCACTGTCTTCCTTCCAGCTCTTACGTTCGATTTCGAGAACAGACTCGATTGCCCGACTTGCGTCGGCAGGTCGTTCGAGCACCGACCAGGCGAGGTTGTGCTGGGTCTCCGCCTTCTTGACTTTGCGTCGCAGCTCTTGGCGAGTGTGCGGAGAACGAGTTGCCAAGTAGGTGTCCCAGTCGGTCTCGATGCGCACGATGGGAGATGGAAGCGTCTCGAGCTCCTGGAATCGCATGCCGAGGCCGCCCGCGAGGTTCGGTAGTTTGGCAGCTACTGGCGATCCAGCAAGGCTCTGCCGCAGTGCAATTCGCAGGCGGCCACGGGTGCTGCGGAGATGAGCGAGCGCTGCTTCGAGCACCAATCCGGGCGTGGTGCCGCAGATGACGTCCAGCCGGCGGACATGAGGGTTCACCGGCAGTGCCAGAGCGTTCGGGCAACCGAGAGCGCCGCTGTCGTCCTGCACCAACGGAGCCACGCCGACCAATCTCGCGCCATCCCGAACGAAGAGAAACGAGATGGGTTGCTCGCTCCAGAAGCATTCGAGCCAAGTCGTGACCCACTCGTACGTCTGGAATACGTCACGCCACGGCGACGATTCGACGAGCGATTGCCATTCCTCTCGGTAGCCCGCCAGCGCGGACACCCGATTCACCTCTTCGACGTTCATCGCAGTTTCTCGGCAACCCGTTCGAGCCATGCTTCCTTCCAGAACAGGAAACAGGTGCGGTCACAGCCGCCGTAGTCCCATGGATCGCTGGGTCGTCCTTCGCAGAAAACGTCTTCGAGAATGACAACGTCCTTCAGCTTGCGCATCTCTCGCGTACGTTCGTCGAAGAACAGGGTGACCCGCTTGCGGACAGTCATCGTCTTTCCGGAATAGCGCTCCATTTCCGGCATATAGGCGAGCCCGTGGTATTGTCCCCGGCCATTCAAAGTGGCGCGGATTTCGGCGATCTTCTTGACGCGCACGCGCTCGCCAGGTTCGAGCTCCAGACGTCCTCGCGGACATCGATCGGATGTCGTTGCCGGCGTCACTGCCGACTTCCGTCTGGCAGCGGTGAGCCGGCGTGCGGCACCCAATGGATCCCCAATGGCTTTGCCCAATAGCGAGAGCGTTCGGCCGCCACGTTTGAACAGGCGAAGAACGATCTTGTCGGCAGAACTGAGCGGCTCGGTCGCTTTTGATTGTATGCATTGGCAGTTCATGCTGGTCCTCGAACGCTGCAAAACCAGCCGTTCAACGATGTCCCGATCGTTGGGACCCGCGCGAACGGGTGCACAGCTTTCGGGGTGTCAAATGACAACTTCGGGCTCGGTGCCCCTCATGCAAGACGCCCAGACGCACCCGCGGCGGGTCTCGAACGGCTGCTTTCCGAGCTGGGCATGGCGCCGGACGCCGAGGCGGCGCGAGCTGCGCTGGCCGTGAACGGTTACGTTATGGCGGCGTTGGCCGTGCCAGGTGCTATCGTTGGCCAGGAGAAGTGACTGGAGAATGTCGACCTCGTCGATGAATGGTAGCAAGACTGGCCCGGCGCCGTTCCTCCTTCCCGATAGCATGGTTGACCATTTCAAGGTTCATCCTTGCCTGTCCTTGCGGACGATCGCGGCACGGTTGGCATGCTGTATGCCGTGACCGAGCTCGGCGACTACCTCGTCTGGAACCTCGGTTCCTTCTACCAGGACTACTGCGAGCTGCTCGGGGACGTCTGGAGAAAGGTCCCACTCGTGTGGCACTCCGGTTTGCCAGTGCTGGCGCCGCCGCCAACCTGGCACCGGTGCGTGGACGTTATCGCGCGGGGTTCTGCGAGAGAGTAGTATAGCAGGTCAGAGGACTGGAGGCCGGGAACGGCTAGGGGTGTGATCGTTGCTCGTTGGTCCCCCG